>DASTDQ010000297.1:0-22036 GCA_035710305.1 Vicinamibacterales bacterium
CACGGGGGGATGTCAGGCGCGTGCTGGCGTACCTCGAGTCGGTTGTCGGGCCGGCCGCGAGCGACATGCCGCGCTCGCTCACATGGCAGATGATTGCCGAAATGGGTGGGGCCGGCTTCACCATCGGCTCGCACACGAAGACGCATGCGTCGTTGCCCATGGAAACGCCGGAGGCTGCTGTCGAAGAGATCGCGGGATCGAAGCGCGAGTTGGAGGCGCACCTCGGAAGACCCGTCGTTCATTTCGCCTATCCAGGCGGGCAGTTCACCCCGGGGGTCGTGGACGCCGTGGCGGCCGCCGGGTACCAGTGTGGCTACACCGCATGTCCGCATCGCGACCCACGGTATCCCATGGTCACGATGGAACGCCTGCTGCTCTCGGAGGGGTCCTCGATCGATGCGACCGGCAGGTTCTCTCCCCCCATTCTGAGCTGCCAGGTTCATGATCTCTGGCCGCCCGCCCGCCGGTGCGAATGGAATCACGCATGAGAGACCTGCTCCGGCTGGACGGCGTGTCGCGGCCCGCGCTGTGGCTCATCGTCGGCCGCGGGGTGGGGTTGCTGGCGGCCGTCGTCGTCCCCCTCGTGATCGTCCGGCTCTTCGACCAGGCCGCGTTTGGGACGTACAAACAGCTGTTCCTCATCTACGGCACGCTCTTCGGGGTCGCTCAACTCGGAGCGGCCGAGACGCTCTACTACTTCGTGCCGCGGAGTCCCGCCGAGGCAGGCCGGCTTGCGTCGAACGCCGTGGTCACGTTGGCCGTCGTCGGCGTCGCCTGCGTGGCGCTGCTCGGGCTGACGGCAGCGCCTATCGCCACGTGGCTGATGAATCCGGAACTCGCGGGCACACTCCTCCTTCTCGGCGTGATGCTCGCGCTGATGCTGCTGGCGGCTCCATTCGAGATCGTCCTGGTGTCGAACCAGCAGTACAAGGCGGCGGCGTACACCTACGCTCTCTCGGAGTTCGTGCGCGCGGGATTCATCCTCGTACCGGCGATGGTGTTCGGTGGTCTGCGCGCCGTGCTCGTCGGCGCGATCGTTTTCGCCGCCGTTCGTGTCCTCGCCATGCTGTGGTCGTTCTGGCGCCACCTCGGGGCTACGTTCCGGCCCAGCCTGTCGTTGTGGCGCCAGCAGTGTGTCTATACGCTCCCCTTTGCTCTGGCCGTCGGCATGGAAGCGGTCCAAGGGAACGTTCATCACTACGTGGTGGCCTCCCGATTCGACCCGGCGACGTTCGCGATCTACGCCGTGGGGTGCCTCCAGATCCCCCTCGTTGATGTGATTACGTCCTCGAGCGCCAACGTCATGATGGTCAAGATGTCCAAGGACGGGTTCGACAGCCGAGGTCCCGCGGCGCTCGCCCTCTGGCATGACACGACGCGCCGGCTCGCCCTCGTGATCTTTCCGCTCGCGGCGTTCCTCCTCGTGATGGCCCGAGACATCATCGTCGTGCTGTTCACGAGCAACTACCTTGCGAGCGTGCCGATCTTCATGCTGTGGACGTTGAGCATCGTCTTCTCCGTCCCCTGCGTCGACGCGTTGCTCCGGGTCCATGCCCAGACGCGCTTCCTGTTCGGCCTGAACGTGCTGCGGCTGGCGCTCGTGCTCGGCCTCACCGCGTGGTTCCTGTCACTGTATGGACTGCCGGGTGCGGTACTGGTGACGCTCCTGTCGACGGCCATCGTCCGCGTCGCGGGCATGGCCCGCATCGCCCGGCTCCTCGGGATCGGCCTTGGCGCCGTGATGCCGTGGACGCGTCTTGCGATGACCGCGGCATACGCTGCGATCGCCGCCGTTCCGACGTTCTGGTTCTCGCACACCTCATCATTGCCGCGTGTGCTGGTCCTGATCAGTGCGGCTGCGATCTACGGGGCGACCTACGCCGCCCTCTGCTACGGCCTCAGTAGAACACCAGTGCGGGTCGCGCCGGCCCTGCAGGACGTGGCGCCGTAACGCGCGCCAGGTCTGACTCTCAAAGGACATCACCATGTGCGGCATCGCTGGAATCATCAGGTGGGACGGCCGGACGGTGTTCGAGCGCGAGCTGCGAACCATGTGCAGGGCGATGATCCATCGGGGACCTGACGAGGAGGGGGTGTATCTCGGCGACGGCGTGGGGCTCGGCATGCGGCGGCTGAGCATCATCGACGTGGACACCGGCCAGCAGCCCGTGTCGAACGAGGATCGCACCGTCTGGGTCGTCTTCAACGGCGAGATCTACAACTACCGCGAGCTGCGGCGCGACCTCGAGAGCCGGGGCCACGTGTTCCGGACGTCCAGCGACACGGAAACGATCGTGCATCTCTATGAAGAGCTCGGACCTCGGTGCGTGAATCTGCTGCGCGGAATGTTCGCGCTGGCCATCTGGGACGAGTCACGACGGCAGGTGCTGTTGGCGCGCGATCGATTGGGCATCAAGCCGCTCTACTACGCGGAACGTGACGGCGAGCTGGTGTTCGCCTCGGAGCTCAAGCCGATTCTGCAACTGGCCCACATCGACCGCTCGCTGAACTGGGAGGCGGTCGGGCACCTGTTCACCTTCCTCGCCACCTCGCCGGCGCAGAGCATCGCTGACGGCGTGAAGAAGCTGGAGCCGGCACGACTCGCGATCGCGAGCCGGAGCCGCCCGCTGCGGACCGAACGGTACTGGGACGTCACGTTCGAGCCGAACGAGCGGGCAACCGAGCCCGAGCTGGTCGAGCGGCTGCGGGAGCTGCTGGCCGAGTCGGTCGCGCTGCATCAGGTGAGCGACGTGCCTGTCGGCGCCTTCCTGAGCGGAGGCATCGACTCGAGCGCGGTGGTCGCGACCATGTCGCGGATGAACGCCCAGCGGGTGAAGACTTTCTCGGTCGGATTCCGCGAGGCGGAATTCGACGAACTGCGCCACGCCAGACGGGTCGCGGCGCTCAACGGCACCGACCACTACGACCTCGTGCTCGAGCCCGAGGTGGTGCCCATGGTCGAGGACCTCGCGTGGTACCTCGACGAACCCTTCGGCGATACGTCTGCCATTCCCACCTACATGGTGTCGAAGCTGGCCGCCGAGCACGTGAAGGTCGTGCTCACCGGCGACGGGGGAGACGAGATCTTCGGCGGCTACGACAAGTACCTCAAGGAAGGCCGGGAACGAACCTACGACCGCGTGCCGCGGCCGATCCGAAAGGTCGCCAGCGCGGTCGGTGACGCCATGCCCGAGGGGATGCGCGGCCGCCGGTTCCTCCGTCATCTGGCCCTTGACGGATCCGAGAGGTATCTCCACGCCCAGGCGTTGTTCCACGCCGACGAGATGCGCAGGCTGTTCCACCCTGATGCGTTCGCGGAGATGGCCCATCACGACCCCATGGCGGCATCCCGGTCACATCTGACGGGCGGGCGTGACTGGATATCCGCCGTGCAGTACGGCGACCTCCAAACCTACCTGCCGCTCGACGTCCTGACCAAGGTCGATCGGATGACCATGGCGCACTCGGTCGAAGCACGACCGCCGCTGCTCGATCACCGGCTCGTGGAGTTTGCTGCGACGATCCCGGCCCGCTTCCGGCTTCGCGGAGGAACCACGAAATACCTGCTGAAGCAGGCCATGCGTGGCATCCTCCCGGACGACATCATCGACCGGCGCAAACAGGGATTCGCCGTGCCGCTGGCCAAGTGGTTCCGTGGGCCCCTGGCCGGCTTCGCCCGCGATGTGCTGCTGTCCGACAGTTGCCGGCGCCGTGGCTTCCTGAACACCGATTACATCGAGCAGCTGTTGCGGCTCCACCAGCGCGGCCGGAACCTCGATCTGCAGTTGTGGACGACGCTGTCCTTCGAAATGTGGTGCCGGCGTTTCCTCGACCGGGGCATCGCGCAGCCTCGCCTGAGTCACTCGCCGTCGCCAACGCTCCACGTGGCCTGATCCATGACACGACCCCATGTCGCCATTGTCGCCGCCAGCCTCGAGATCCTCGGCGGTCAGGGCGTGCAGGCCCACGGCCTGGTGGGCGGCCTCCGCCAGGATGGGCATTCCGTCCGCTTCATACCGATCAATCCCAGATTTCCCACGGGCCTTCAGTGGGCACGCCGACTCCGCTACCTCCGCACGATCGTCAACCAGGCGCTGTACCTCCCGAGCCTCGCCAGACTCGCCGGCTCGGATGTCGTACACGTCTTCTCCGCGTCGTACCTGTCCTTCCTGCTCGCACCCGTGCCGGCCATGCTGATCGCGCGAGTCCTGCACAAGCGCGTCGTGCTCCACTACCACAGCGGCGAAGCCGGCGATCACCTCGCCCACTGGGGCCTGCTCGTCCATCCCTGGTTGAGACTCGCCGACGTGATCGTCGTCCCATCGGAGTACCTGGCTGACGTATTCCAGGCGCACGGGTATCAGACGCGGGTCGTTCGCAACGTCGTGGATCTGTCACGGTTCGAGTATCGCGAGCGTCAGGATCGTCGTCCACGCTTGCTCTCGACACGGAACCTCGAACCGTACTACCGAATCGACGTGATTCTCGAGGCCTTCGCGCTCGTGAAGGCACAGAGACCAGACGCGACGCTGACCGTGGCGGGGTACGGGAGCGAGGAGAATCGGTTGCGTCGTCTGGCCGGGGAGGGGGTCCGGTTCGCCGGGAAGGTGGACCCGCAGTCGATGCCGCGACTCTGCGACGAGGCCGACATCTTCCTCAACGCGTCGGTCGTGGACAATCAACCGGTCTCCATTCTCGAGGCGTTCGCGGCTGGCCTCGCGGTGGTGTCCACGCCGGCCGGCGGTATTCCAGAGATGGTTCGTCACACCCACACCGGGCTCATCGTCCCGGTCGGCGACGCGGCGTCCCTGGCGGCGGCCGTCCTTCATTTGATCACTCATCCGCGCGAAGCGTCCGCGATGGCGCGACAGGCTCGGCAGGATGTGACCCGATATACGTGGCTCGCGGTCAGAGATCAGTGGTCGGCGGTGTATGACGGATCTCGGGACCCCGCGCTCTTCGATCACCCCATTCGACCGCGTGAGACCGAACCATGGACGCCCCATTCAACCCAGTGACGCCCGAATCAGCGAGCGGGGCCCGTGCCGGACTGGCGTGGGGCTCCACACGTGGCGCCCGACTGAGTGCGCGGCCTCTCCGCAGGCTCCAGGCGATGCCTGTGTCGGAGATCGCCTACCGCAGCCGACAGGAAGCCTCGAAGTGGCTCGACCGTGTGTCGGCGACCGCACGTCCCGTCGATCCGGAGACGTGGCTCAAGGCGCATGCCCCGACGCTGGCTACCCCGGACGCATCGCTCCGGCTTCTCCGGGAGCACCTGCCGCGCCGCTTCTTCGCGAGCGTGGCCGAACCGTGCACCGCGTCGGCGCTCCACACTCGATTCCCCGATGCGCGTCGCGAGGTCGTGATCGCGGCCGACACCCTCATGGACGGGCGATTCGATCTGCTTGGTTACCGGGGGTTGTGGTTCGGCGATCCGATCGACTGGCATCTCGATCCCGTCTGGTCGAGGCGAAGTCCGCTCGCGCATTGGAGCCGTCTCGATCCGCTCGATCCGAGCATGGTCGGCGACAGCAAGATCGTCTGGGAGCTCAACCGGCATCAATGGCTGGTGCGATTGGCTCAAGCGTGGACGGTCACGGGTGACGAGCGCTATGCGGCAGCGTGCATCGAAGCGATCGACGCCTGGCGAGACGCGAATCCCCCAGGCGTCGGCATCAATTGGACCAGCAGCCTCGAAGTGGCCTACCGCCTGATGTCGTGGTGCTGGACGGCCCTCCTCATTCGGGACGCACCCATGCTCTCGGGCTCGTGGATGATGCGGCTCCTCGTGGCAATCGGCCAGCACGCGAATCACATCACGCGGTACCTGTCCTATTACTCCTCGCCCAACACCCATCTGACGGGAGAGGCACTGGGGCTTTTCTATGCCGGGACGCTCTTTCCCGAGTATCGTGACGCCGCGCGGTGGGGCCGCGTCGGCACGCGGGTGCTCCTCGCCGAGAGCCGGGCCCAACTGCTGTCCGACGGCGCCCATTTCGAGCAGTCCACGTGCTACCAGGCCTACACCGTTGACACGTACCTGCAGTACCTCCTTCTGGCCAATCGCAATGGCGTGACGCTTCCTCGAGAGCTCCTCGAGCAGGTGGCACACATGGTCGCGTTCCATCTCGCGGTTCGCCAACCGGATGGATCGATTCCCGCGATTGGCGATAGCGACGGCGGCAGGCTGCTTCCTCTGGTGGCGCGTCAACGGGGAGACAGCCGGGGTCTGTTTGCTGTGGCGGCGGCGGTCTTCGACCGACCGGATTTTGCGTGGGCGGCTGACGGCGCGGCGCCCGAAATCCTCTGGCTGATGGGCAGTAGCGGCCTGCAGGCCTTCGATGCGGTGAGTCCGGCGCCTCCCTCTGATGGGGCATCCCGGGTGTTCCCCTCTGGTGGATACGGGGTCATGCGCTCCGGATGGGAGCCTGATGCCCACCAACTGATCGTCGATGTCGGTCCCCTGGGCTGTCCGACGACCAGCGGACATGGCCATGCCGACTTACTGAGCGTCCAGTGCGCGATCTTCGGAGAAGCCTGCCTCGTGGATGCGGGCACGTACTGCTATACAACGGAACGCCCGTGGCGGGAGTTTTTCAGGAGCACCGCGGCTCATAGCGCCCTGCGAGTGGACGGGCTGGACCAGACGCAGTCGGTGGGACCGTTCCGGTGGGATCGGCGTCCCCGCGCGCGGTTGCGCTCGTGGCAGTCCGATCCGGACCGTGACGTCTTGGACGCGGATCATGATGCCTATCTGCGCCTCCCTGACCCAGTGGCCTGTCGGCGGCGCGTGATCTTCGTGAAACCGGACTACTGGCTCGTTGTTGACGACGTTGATGGCGCGTCGAGTCATCAGATAGAGGTGGCATTCCAGTTCGCGCCCACGATGCAGGTCACCGTGGGACCACAGCCGTGGGTCCGCGCGAACACGCCCGGAGGGCGAGTGCTGTGGATGCTGTCCCTGTCATCGAGCCCGGTGCAGACCACGCTCAATTTCGGTGCGCGCGATCCCATTCGTGGGTGGACCTCGTCCGAGTACGGACAACGCCAGCCGGCCCCGATGCTCGTCTTCTCCTCGAGCGTGGCGCTGCCGTGGCGCGGGCTGACGCTACTCCTCCCCGACTCGGAGGGATTGGCAGTGCCGCCGGTCGTCACACCCGTCTGGGATCGCGAGGGTCGCCCCACCGGGCTCACCTTCGATCGTCCGCGTCGTTCAGTACGCGTGGACGATTCCGCCGTGGTCATCACGGCCTAGACCACTCCGTTCTCGTCCACTTCACGCCAAGGATCTGTCCTCCATGTGTGGCATCGCAGGCATCGTCAGCCTTGATTCCGGCGCGCTCATCGACGACGCCCGCTTGAAGCGGATGCGCGATGCGCTGATCCATCGGGGTCCGGACGGGACAGGCCTCCACGTCGCCGGACGTGTGGGGCTGGCGCACACGCGTCTGGCGATCATCGACGTGGCCGGCGGCGAACAGCCGATGCGCAACGAGACCGGCGACGTCTGGATCGTCTTCAACGGTGAGATCTACAACCACGCCGACCTCCGGCCCCGCCTGGAGGATCGCGGGCACCGCTACCAGTCGCGATGCGACACCGAGACCATCCTTCATCTCTACGAGGAGACGGGCGATCGCGTCGTCGAGCATCTCCGCGGCATGTTCGCGTTCGCGATCTGGGACCACACACGGCAGCGACTCCTGCTGGCGCGCGACCGGCTGGGCATCAAGCCCCTCTACTACGCGGTCACCGACCGCGAACTGCTGTTTGCGTCGGAAATCAAGGCGCTGCTGGCGGCGGGATCCATTCGACCGGCGTTCAACGAAGGCGTCCTGCCCGAGTTCCTCTCCACCCGGTTCGTGTCGGGTGACGAGACATTCTTCCGAGGCGTTCAGAAGCTGCTCCCTGGACACGTCCTCACATGGTCGGCACGCGAGCGGCTCCAGACGCGGCGGTACTGGCAGATTCCCGCCCCTGCCGGCGAGACCTCCAGTGGCGCCACCGCGACGCCAGAAGACCTTCGCGAACGCCTGGAGGCAGCCGTCTCCAGTCACCTGATGAGCGACGTGCCTCTCGGCGTGTTCCTCTCGGGCGGCGTTGATTCGAGCGCGCTGGCCGCGCTCGTTGCGCGCGCCACGAGCGGGCCCCTCCAGACATTTGCCGTCGGCTTCGCGGATCGTGAGGCCAACGAGCTGCCGTACGCGCGGCTCGCGGCGGCTCACGTCGGCGCTGAGCACCACGAGGTCACGGTGACGCCGTCGGAATTCTTCCAGGCCCTGCCGCACGCGCTCTGGCACGAGGACGAGCCGATCGCGTTTCCGTCGAGCGTGCCCCTCTATTTTCTGGCTCGACTGGCGCGCAACCACGTCAAGGTCGTGCTGACCGGCGAGGGCGCCGACGAGCTGTTTCTGGGCTACAACCGCTACCGGGTGACGAAATGGAACGCGCGCCTGGGACAGCCGTACTGGGCGGCAGTGCCACCCGCCGTGCGGCGCCACGTGCGTCGCGCCGTGCGCGCGCTGCCTACGCCCATCAGCCGCCTGGCGCGGCGCACGTTCATCGGGCTCGAGCCCGGTGTCCGCGACTTGTACCTCGAGAACTTCGCCGTCTTCCCGGTCGCGCTGCAGCAGTCCCTGCTCCGGCGGTCAGACCTCCTCGAGCAGCGGGATCCGTACGCCGCTGAACTGCAGTACTACGGGGAGGCCACGGGAGGGCTGCTCGACCGCATCAGCCGGGCGGACCTCCAGACATACCTGCTCGAGCTGCTGATGAAGCAGGACCAGATGAGCATGGCGGCGTCGATCGAAAGCCGCGTCCCCTTCCTCGACGATCGTCTGGTCGAACATGTCGCGGCGATTCCGGGCGACGTCAAGCTGCCCCGGTGGCACACCAAGGCCCTGCTCAGGGACGCGGTGCGGGACCTGATCCCTCCGGAGATCCTCACACGCCCGAAGATGGGATTTCCCGTGCCGCTCGGCCGGTGGTTCCGGGAAGGGTTCGCCCCCATCGTCGACGAATTCGTCCTGGGACCGCGGGCCGAGGCCCGGGGGTACTTCCATCGCTCTGCTCTGCAGCGGATGGCCACGGCCCACCGCCTGGGACAGGGCGCACACGCCGACGCGCTGTGGCTGCTCGTCAATCTCGAGATCTGGCTGCGCGTCTTCTGTGACGGCGAGGCGCCTGGCGACGTCATGCAGGCGGTTCGGTTCACTGACGCCCAGGCGGCCCGCCAGTCCTCGGTGCAAAGGGTTCAATGCGCATCCTCTGGGTGAAGATGGGCGGCCTGTGGCCGCCAACGTCGGGAGGCCGCGTTCGCAGCCTGGAGATGCTGTCCTGCCTGACGCGGCGGCATGAGGTGACCGTGCTGACGACTCATGGCCCCGACGACGACACGAGCGGTCTCGCGGCGCGGTTGCCGGGCTGCCGTCGAGTCATATCAGTCCCGTTCGCGGCCCCACGGCTCGGCTCGGCCTCCTTCGCGCGTGCGCTGGCCCGGTCCTGGCTGTCGTCCTTGCCGGTCGATCTCTGGAAGTGGCGAGTGGGCGCGATTCGCGACGAGGCGCGCGCTCTCATCGCCGACGGCGCAGTCGATCTCTGCGTCGCGGACTTCCTGGTGGCGGTTCCGAACATCCCACGATCGAATCGCGTCCCGCTGGTGCTCTTCGAGCACAACGTCGAATACATGATCTGGCGCCGCATCGCCGCGCTCGAGTCGCGCCCGTGGCGCCGGGCCCTGCTCGAGATCGAATGGCGGAAGGTGCGGCGGATCGAACGTCTGGCCTGTTCGAGGGCCGACATCACGATCACCGTGTCCGAAGAGGATCAGCGGCTGCTGCAGGAGCTCGCACCGGACGGCCGGTGCGTGGCCGTCCCGACCGGTGTCGATGCCGCGTATTTCGCGCCCGGCGGGCGGCCGGAGGTGCCGCACCGGCTCGTGTTCACCGGCTCGATGGACTGGCATCCGAATGAGGACGCCATCCTTCATTTCAGCCGGTCGATCCTTCCGCGCATCCGCGCACAAGTGCCTGACGTCACGATCACCGTGGCCGGACGGACGCCGAGCGCGCATCTGCGCGAGGTCGCCGGGCAGGCGGGCATCGTGCTGACCGGCACCGTCGATGACGTGCGTCCCTACATCGACGAAGCCGCCGTCTACATCGTCCCGCTGCGCGCGGGCGGCGGGACCCGGCTGAAGATCTTCGAAGCCCTCGCGATGGCCAAGGCCGTCGTCTCGACGACGGTGGGCGCCGAGGGACTGGCGCTCACGCCTGACCGCGACGTCTGCATCGCGGATGAGCCCGAGGCGTTTGCCGCGACCGTGATCGCACTCCTCCGGGACCCTGCCCGGCGTCACGCCCTCGGCCGGGCCGGCCGCCAGCTCGTCGAGGACCGGTATTCCTGGGATCGGGTTGCCGGTCATTTTGACGAGTACTGCCAGTCCGCGATCGCCCGGGCAGACACACGCACTGGTGCGGGTGCCCTCGACGCGATGCTCGGACGCTCGAGTTCGCTCTAGAAATCACCTCAACCGCCGTCGCGGACTCGCGACGCGCCCCCGCGTTCGCCGAGGCCATCCCGATGGCCCGCTGCATGCCCTACCCTCGGCTCAGAGGAGGCTCGCCATGAGAGTCGCAGTGCTCGGTCTCGGCTACGTTGGATGCGTCACGGCAGCCTGTCTCGCGCGCGACGGCCACGAGGTCATCGGCGTCGATGTCAACGCCGACAAGGTCGCCATGATCACGGCTGGCCAGTCGCCGATCATCGAGCCGGGGCTCGAGGAGCTGCTTGCCCGCGTCGTCCAGGACGGGCGCCTCTCGGCCACCGTGCAGACCGAGAACGCCCTCGCGGCGAGCGACGTCGCCCTGATCTGCGTGGGGACCCCGGACATCGGACACGGACAGCAGGATCTGACGGGGCTGTCGCACGTCGCGACCGCCATCGGCACCGCGTGTCTCGGTCGCTCGCGGCCCTTGACGGTCATCCTGCGGAGCACGGTGCTGCCCGGTACGACCGCTCGCGTGCTCCAGCGCATCCTGATCGACACCGCGCAGCACTACTCCTCGACGGTTCAGATTGCCGTCAACCCGGAGTTCATGCGCGAGGGGTCCTCCCTCGAGGACTTCCAGAATCCTCCGTTCATCCTGGCTGGCTGTGATGACGACGAGACAGCGAGCGTGCTGCGCCGACTCTATGCCGGCGTGGATGCACCGTTTCTCCAGACCACCGTGCGAACCGCGGAGATGGTCAAGTACGTCTGCAACGCCTATCACGCGCTCAAGATCTGCTTCGCGAACGAAGTCGGCGATCTCTGTGACGCGCTCTACACGGACGGGCAGGAGGTCATGCGGATCGTCTGCGAGGATCGCAAGCTCAACATCTCGGCCGCCTATCTCACGCCCGGGTTCGCGTTCGGCGGATCGTGTCTGCCGAAGGACGTGCGGGCGCTGCTGTCCGCCGGCCGCATCGCGGACATCCCGCTGCCGTTGCTGGGCGCGATCGTCTCGTCGAACGACGGCCTCATCCGACGTGGTGTGGACGCCGTGCTCCGCACCAGACGACGCCGTGTCGGCGTCGTCGGACTGGCCTTCAAGCCCACCACAGACGACCTGCGCGAGAGCCCGATGGTCGCACTCGTCGAGGCGCTCATCGGGAAGGGCTGCGACGTGCGCATCTACGACCCGACCGTCGTGCTGGCGTCCCTGAAGGGAGCCAACCGCCGGTACATCGAGGCCGAGATTCCACACATCTCGTCGCTGCTGTGCGACAGTGTGGACGCACTCATCACGCACTCCGACGTGCTCGTGTTCGGCGCGACGGGCGTGCAGGCGGAGCGGGTGATGGCCGCCGCGACCGACCGCCAGGCGATCGTGGATCTCACTCATGGGGCCCTCGTCAGGCACGTGGAGCGGGCTTCGGATCTCGTCGGGCTCGAGGTTGAGCCATGACGGCCCGCACATTCGTCGCGTGCGGCGTCGCCCCGGTGATCCTGCTGGCGATGGTGGCGGCGACCCGGCCCGAAGCGGTGCGTCCCGCCGGCTCGCCGGGGCCTGCTGATTCGAGGGGCGCGCTTCAGGGCGCTCTGCCCGAGGGGCCCAGGGAGTCGGTGGACGCCGACACGATCCCCGAACCGAAGCGGCGCATCCAAGTGTCCGCATCGGGAGATCTTCAACGAGCGCTCGACCAGGCGCAGCCGGGCGACCAGATCGAGCTGGAGAACGGCGCGACGTATCAGGGTCCCTTCCGCCTTCGCGACAAACAGGGTGATGGCTGGATCGTCGTGACGTCGGCGGATCCGCGCGGCCTTCCCGCACCCGGCGAGCGCGTCAGTCCGTCGCACGCGCCGCGGATGGCGAAGCTGCGTGCCTCACACGGAGCCGTGATTGCGGCCGACGCGGGTGCGCATCATTACCGGTTCATCGGCCTCGAGATCGCGCCGAGCGCCGGCACGTGGCTCACCGCCCTCGTGCAACTCGGTGACGACGAGGCAGACGCCCGACGCCTGCCGCACCACATCGTCCTCGACCGCTGCTACCTCCACGGCGATCCGGCGAAAGGCTCCCGCCGCGGCGTCGCGATGAACTCCGGTCACTCGGCGGTCATCGACTCGCACCTCGCCGATTTCAAAGAAGCCGGCGCCGACTCCCAGGCCATCGCCGGCTGGAATGGTGTGGGGCCGTTCACCATCGCGAACAACTATCTCGAGGCGGCCGGGGAGAACGTGATGTTCGGCGGCGCCGATCCATCGATCCGGGGACTGGTGCCCGCCGACATCCGGGTGACGGCCAACCACATGGCCAAGCCCCTGCGCTGGCGACGGGGGCATCCGGACGCGGAGAGCACACCGTGGACCGTGAAGAATCTCTTCGAGCTCAAGAATGCCCGCCGCGTCCTCGTCGACGGCAATCTGTTCGAGCACAACTGGCCAGACGGCCAGGACGGGTTCGCGATTCTGCTGACGGTTCGGAATCAATCGGGGAGCGCCCCCTGGTCGGTCGTGGAAGACGTCGTGTTCGCCAACAATCTGGTGCGTCACGCCGGCGCGGGCATCAACATTCTCGGTCGCGACGACAACCAGCCGAGCGAGCAGACGCGCCGCATCGCCATCCGGGGCAATCTCTTTGTTGACATCGGCGGTCGATGGGGTTCGGGGCGGCTGTTCCAGCTTCTCGATGGAACGCGGGACATCTCCATCAGTCACAACACCGCGTTCCAGACCGGATCCGTCGTGGTTGGCGGAGACCACGCTCCACACGCCGGATTCATCTTCGAGAGCAACATCGCCCTGCACAACCAGTACGGCATCAGCGGGTCCGGGACCGGGACCGGCCAGCCGACGCTCGATCGGTATTTCCCAGGCGCCGTCGTGCGGCGCAACGTGCTCATCGGCGGTGATGCCGCCAGCTACCCTCGGGACAACTTCTTCCCTGCCACGCTCGAGAAGGCGGGTTTCCTCAAGGGACCGGACGGCTCCTATCGCGTGGCGCGCCGCGACGGGCGGGCCGGACGAGAGGGGCCCGACATCGGCGCTGACATGGAGTCCCTCATGATCGCCATGAGCCGCGTCTCGGGCGGACATCGAGCCCTCACGGGCCGGTCCTGGCAGGGACCGGAAGCCGTGCAGTTGGCCGGCCTTGCCGGCGGGTCAACGCGCAGCCGGTCCGGTGCGCTCGCGTTCTGGGCGTCGTTGTGCCTGTTGGCGTACGTGTACGCCGGCTACCCCCTGGTGGCATGGCTGCGATCGAGGCTGCGGCCTCGACTCCGCGTCCAGGCGCCAGCGGAACCGACCGTGTCGATCATCGTCGCGGCGCACAACGAGGGCGAGCGCATCGAAGCGCGGATTGAGAACCTCCTCGCGCTGGACTATCCACCGGGCCGCCGTGAGATCCTCATCGGCTCTGACGGCTCGACCGACGGGACGGCATCCCGGGCGAGCCGTTACGAGGATGCCGGCGTTCGCGTCGAGGCATTCGCTGAGTGGCGGGGCAAGCCGGCCGTGCTGAACGATCTCGTACGCCGCTCGACAGCCGAGATTGTCCTCTTCGCCGACGCCCGTCAGCGCTTCGATCGGGGCGCCCTTCGGACCCTGGTGTCACACTTCGCCGATCCGAGCGTCGGCGCCGTCAGCGGCGAGTTGATGCTGGTCGACGGTACCGGCACGTCGATCGGACGAGGGACGTCGTTCTACTGGCGATACGAGAAGTTCATCCGGCTGCACGAAGGTCGAGCGGCATCGACGGTGGGGGCGACCGGCGCCATCTACGCGATTCGGAGGGCGCTCTTCCAGCCGATTCCCCACGACACGATTCTCGACGACGTGCTGATTCCGTTGCGCATCGTCCGCCAGGGGTACTCCGTGCAGTTCGAGCCGGCGGCGCGTGCGTTCGATGCCGTGTCGACGACGGCTCGGCAGGAATACGCCAGGAAGCTGCGCACCATCGCCGGCACGTTTCAGTTGTTCGCGCGCGAGCGATGGTTGTGCAACCCGCTGAAGAACCCGCTGTGGTTCGAAACCATCTCGCACAAGGGGCTGCGGCTCACGCTGCCAGTGCTGCACGCCACGGCCCTCGTGGCCAACCTCGCGTTGACCGACGGGGTCGTGTACCTGGGTCTCCTGGCCGGACAGGTGGGCTTCTACGCCGCCGCGCTTGCCGGCCACGTGTTCCGGCATGCGCGGCGGCGGCCGATGTTCCTCACCGTGCCCTATGCCATGTGTCTCATGATCTGGGCGACTCTCGCAGGATTCACGCGTTTCCTCGCCCACCGTCAGCTCGTGACCTGGGAGCAAAGCGCGCCAAGCGTGATCCCCGCGTCGTCGTCTTCAGCGCGATAAGTCCTGCGAAGCGGCACTGCCGGAGATCATCACCGACGACAGCGTCCCGTTGAGATCGAGAAGCGCGGTGTCCACCAGCAGGGGATACGCGACTGCCGTCTGACTGGTGAAGAAGACCGAGCCGTTCTTCGCGTAGGTGACCGCTCCTCCGACGACGGCGATCCGGAAGACGTCGCCAGAGGCGAACGCCACGTCGGCCTTGTAAACGCCTGCCTCGCGCACTTCGGCGACACCGCGATGCAGCCGCAAGGCGAACCTGATTTCCGTCGGACTGGTCCCGGCATTGCCGGTGCTCAAGCCGATGAAGCGGAGCCTCTGCGTGTCCGTGGTCGAGAAGGACACATGGCCATCACCCGACTTGATTCGTTGAGCAGACACGGCGCCGGCGTCGGGACACCCGTCGCATCCACTCGTCTTGCGCAGGCTGTTGGTGCTCGCCGTCACGTTGACGAGGCTCGTCCACGTCACCGCCGTGCTGAGGCTGGGTACTGGGGCGGGCGCTGGCGCGGGGGGCGGCGGTGCCGGCGCTGGTGAGGGTGTGGGCGCCGGGGCTGGTGCGGTGCTTCCGCCCGGTATTCGGACGAGAAACGCATCGAGCCGACTGGTGCCGGCGTTGGCGGTCCAGATGAAGTACTCGCCGGTGACGTCGATGTTCCCCTTGGGCAGCTTCGAGTAGTCGTCTGGGCCCCCGCCGGCGGCGTTCAAATCGGTCAGGTTGGGGGCGACGATCAGCGCGTTGAGCGATCCGTCAAGAGGAAAGCAGACGATCTCGTTTACGCGCGGCAGGTCCTGCCGGCTTGCGTTGCTCACGCAGGCACGTTGCTGGTCGATCGGCACGGTCGCGTGTGCGTTGCCGTACGTGATGTGGCCGAGGCCCGACACCCAGGAGGACAGGCGATACACCAGGTCGCCCTGTCCCTGAACGGTGGCTGGTTGTCCACCCCGCATGTCGAGTGCAAGGTTCCACAGGCGCACGGCGCCCGGGTCCATATGGTAGTTGTCCTCGGCAAGCATGTAGCCGAACCCGATATCAGAATGCCCCGCCGCTCCGTTCGGATCGGTGAGGAGCTGCTCGGCGCCGGTCTGCAGATCGATGACACGGTTGTCTTCGCCGTTGGCGCCGTCGACGTTCTCCTTGATCACGAGCCAGCGGCCGCTGCGATCGACCTGGCATTCGTCGAAGTCGCCCTTCTTTGCGAAGAACGTGGTGAGCCCCGTCGCCTCGTTGTGCACGGCACACCCGAGCATGTCGTACGTGCTGGTCAGGCGTACGGTCGCGGAGTGGACGCGGTCGTCGTTGCTCGAGTGCATCTGCCACAGGTACTTGTCCGCACCGAGCTGAGCGCTGACATCGAACACGGTCGCGAGCGTCCGCAGTTGCACGTCATAGCGCAGCATGCGGGGGCCGCTGTTCAGATACAGCGTCGTCGGACGGGTGGCGCTGAAGTACCAGCCCTCTCCGGTGCTCCAGCTCAACGCGCTGTTCGACGCGAAGAGGGGGCCGAGATTGAGCGTGGCACCGGTCAGCTTGTCGTAGCTGAACAGCGTCGGGCCCCCGCCGCCGAACCGGCGTTCGAGGCCGAGGAAGATCAGCATCGTGTTGCTGTTGGTGTGGTTGTTGATATTGCTCCAATAGGAGTAGCCGACCGGCAGGACGCAATCCGCCCCACCGCAGTCGCTCGAGTTGGTGAGTCGAACCCCTTGCGTCGAGTACGGCGAGGGGAATCTGAAGACGCCGCGTGATGGCAGGAACGTCTGGATTTCCGCTGCCGAAAGACGAGGGCGAAGACCGACGCTCGTCGCCGAGTCCATGAATCCGCCGGGTGCGCCAGAGCTCTGGCCCTGCAGACCGGAAGTGCACGCCCATGCGACGATGACAACGAAGGCCGATAGACCGATCACATCCAGACAGGTACGTTGTGCCAAGGACATGGTGGCTCCTTCACTCGGATGCGCAGGCACGAGTGTTCTAATCGACACACCACGAGCGTCATGGCGATATCCGGAGTCAGGATTCCGAGGAATCCCTTGCCGGGTCAGTTGAGTCGGTGTGCGTCGAAGCGTCCTTCTCGCCCAATCTGCGCATCGGCAAGGCCGAGGCTGACCGACAGGGCACCCGCCCAGGGGAGGGAGGAGATTGCCTGTATTGAGCGTGAAGACCCGCGGCGGAAGGCTTGAGCTAGTTCAGCGGGCGGAGAATAACCGACCCAGATCGACTGGTCCCCCTTCGATCTGTGTCTCTAACCGTCCGATGAATCGTTGCTTGTGCGACCGCGCTAACGAGCGTGGTCAGTGTAGCGTGCAATTTTGAACGGCGTCAAGGTGCCCAGCGTGGTAGTCGCCTTTCCGCGGTCTCGCGAGCCGTTCCGTGCAGGATGGGCGATCGTCGGAAATCGGGGCCGCGTGGGGGGCGGGCGCACCCGTTAGGCGATGGGTTCGAGAGCGGCGCCCGGCCGGTCTGATGTTGTCGCGTGATGTACTCGGAATCCGACCGTGGCGCAACCGCGCGTCATCAGGGAACGGACCTCGCCGCCCGTCCGGTACAGCATGACGAAGCCCACAACCTCGTCCCCGATCTTCTGCGCCGAGAGCAGCGACGACAGGTTGCTGGCCTCGATGAACGCCACGATGCCGCGAATCTCCCCTTCGGCCGCCAGCTGCGCTGCCGCCGCCGCGACGCCATAGGCGTGCAGGCCGCGGCCGCGTTCCCTGTCAGCGGTGAACGCCTTGTACGAATACATGTAGCGGGAATCGACCGTCACCACGGTGTCGTTGAACGCGGGCGTCGGCCCTCTCGAGTACCAGCAGTAACTGAGGAGGCGCTCGCCCTCGAAGACGCCAAGGCATCGATCGCCCATCGCGAGCGCCTCGGACGCGAACGCTGGTGAATACCAGACGCTCCCTTCGTCGGCGAGATTCCGGGCCTGCTGGGGAGTCAGCATCCGCGCGGTCAGTCCCTCCGGGTTCTTCACGGCGGCTGGCCGCACTGCGTCGATGCGATGAGCCACGACAACCAGGACTCGAAGCGGAATCACCAGTCGCACCCAGCGGTCCAGGATTCCCAGAGCCAGGTGGAACAGGCCGAGCCGCCGCCAGACACGTAAGGCGACGACGCACTCGGACATGGGCATGAAACTCCCTTGTCCCTATCCTTGTCGATTCTCGAGAACGGTCACGCGAGCCGTCGGCGGCTTACCAGTCCGGCCAGGAACAGCACGACCGCGATGACCAACAGGACGTGGATGAACGCCCCGATCGTGTAGCCGCTCACGAGGCCAAGCAGCCACAGAATCAGGAGAACAACGGCGATGGTATACAGCACGGTGCACCTCTCGCACTCTGCGGTGTGCAACACATGCGCCATCACCGCGCCGTCGCGAGCCGCACAGAAGCCGGCCCTCGAATCGCCCCTATGGAGAAAGAGGGAATTTGTCTCGAGGCTGTCGGTAAATCTGCCCGATCGGGCCGACTGAGCAGGACCGCGCCGCCGCCGGGGGGCGTCACGTCTTCCGGAGCGTGACGCAGGCCACCTTCTTGTGCGACGTCTCCGTCTCGGTCAGGCGACGCAGGAAGAGGCGGGCGAGCGCAATGTGAGCCGGGTAGAGCAGCATCCGGGCGATTCGGGGAACGCGTCGATTGAGGATCACGTCCTCGACAGGCAGCGCGCGCTCGCCCCAGAAGCTGAGGTCGACCAGTGACAGCCCGCTCGGCCGGAGGAGCCGCCGCTCCAGCGAGTCTCGATCGTAGGCGCGCTGGTAAAAGACCCGCTCGCCGTGTCCCTGGGCCCAGTACATGTCGGCGTCACCTGGCGGCTTGAACTCCTCGAGATACCCGTGGTCGCTCCACGGGACGGTCAGGCAAGCCGTGCCACCCGGGGCGAGCACGCGCGCGATCTCCTGGATGGCGACGGAATCGCCGTCGTCGGGGATGTGCTCGATTGCCGAGATCGAGAACACGCCGTCGAAGTGGTCCCGGGAATACGAGAGATGCCTGGCGTCCTCTTGACGCACGCAGAACCGACGATGATCGGCGCCGAGTGCGACGCGCGAGTAACGGCTGTATGTGTCGCTGAAGTAGTCGACGAGATCGGTGGCGTGGACCTCCGCGTGAAGCGTGGCAGCAAGGAAAAGCGACAGGAGCTTGGGGCTGCCGATGTCGAGGACCCGCTGACCGGGGCGGACCTCGAGATGCTGCAGGACGTACCGGGTCTCGACACAGCGAATGTACTCGACTGGCAACGCCAGGCTCTTGAGACCCGCGACGGGAGACGAGAACAGCGTGCGGGCGCCGAGCCAGAGCCCGAACAGGTGGAGATCCCAGTCCGTGTAGGAGAACGTCGAGCTGGCCAGCCACGGTCGCGCCGACCTGGGAGTCATGGTACTCGAACTCATGGAGGTAGGAAGGTCGGGCGTCCCTGACTCACGCGGCGTGGTTCTCGCCTTGCAGCAGAAACGCGATCAGCGAGTCCCGCTCGTCACACGCCCGACGAAGGTTCTCTGCCACCTCCAGGGCCGCGATCACATGCTCGGGGCTCGGCGGGTACTGCCGCTGCCCGGTGACGTACTGCTTGGCCTCGGCGAGCCAGTTCCGCCCGACGCCGTCGTACAGGTCCCAGCGATGGGCGCCCTCGATCCGCTGAGCCGCTTCAGGCAACGGCGCACTCTCGTCCAACAGTCGAGCGAGCACCACTCCAATCAGCGAACTGATGTCGCGCTGGATCAGCTCGACCTGGCCCTGATTGAGGTTCGGCCGTGCCTGCGGGATCGGCGGGCGCTCTACACCAAGTGACATGCCGTTCTCCTTGTCGAGCGTCGCGTAGAGCGGGTCGAACGTGGCGTGCACGGCCTCCGCATGCTGGCGATGTTGCTCTCCCGGGACGTGATAGTGGAGCATGAGCATTCCTTTCTATCCGCTTGGGGGCCGGCCGGCGCCGCTGTCGCGTGCGGTGCGCTCGGGCGTCCATGGCTCACCTCAGTCGTGCAGGAGCACGCTCAGCAGGGAGTTGTTGATCCGGATGGGATGTTCACCCTCGTACTTGATGAAGCCCAGCTTCTTGAACTTGTTGAGGAAGAAATTCACGCGCGAGCGAGTGGTGCCGACCATCTCCGCGAGCGTCTCCTGTGAGATCTGCGGCACGATGCGCACCGGTCTGGCCTCCCTCCCATAACGCGCCAGCAGCAGCAACGTACGTGCCAGACGCTTCTCGCTGGAGTTGAAGAGTTGATCGACCAGATCCTCTTCGATCCGGATGTTGCGCGTCAGCATGTGCGAGATGAACCGGTCGGACATCGCATGCTGCTGATGGAGCAGACTGCTCATCTGTGCTTTGCGAATGAGCAGGATCGCACTCGGCATGGTGGCCGTGGCGGTTCCCATGCGGAGGGGTTGGCTCGCCAGACATCCTTCGCCGAAGAAGTCGCCGGGGCCGAGCATGGCGACCACGGCCTCCTTGCCTGCCTTGGACAGGACCGACAGCTTGACGCCGCCTGACTGAATGTACATGACGTGCTTGGAGACGTCGCCCTGCGTGAAGACGTTGTCGCCGCGCCCGTAGTGCCCGACGTTCTTTGCGACTCCCACAGCATCGAGAAACCCTTGCACGCTGAATTCGGGCTCCTTCACAGCCTGCGTCGCGACGCCGGACTGCCTTCGAGGTTCGATGGCCTCAATCACGGCGGGAGGCCGCGGCACGGATGCGCGAGCAAGCGCACCGGCCGGCGGACGTGATCGGGTTCTTCGCTGTGTCGGTCGGAGCACGGAGAGAGCAGCCTGCTTTCCACCACTCATGCAGTCCTCGGGCGTCTTGCTGTGCTTGGGGTCCGAAGCTCTTGTATCGGCCCGGCCCGCAAGCGACGGAAACCCATCTGGAGGGTAGCCGTTATGCGGTCAAAGTGTCTGTCCTGTTCTGAACATGCCCTTTCGGGCGGGTATCCACCGGAGCGGGCACGATATCGGCGCCGGGGTGGGCGGGGGCTGTTCAATTTCGAACAGCGTGCCGGACCTGGCTGCGGTTATCGTCCCCGCCGTGGCTCGGCTCCAGCAGCTGGCGCCCCGGACGTACGTGACATGCCCACGGTGTCAATCCCCAGCGGCTTTCGTCACCTACGTGCGTGTGCAGACACAGTGTTCCTTCTGTCCCGAGTGTCAATTCCTTTGGGACACGGTCCGGTCACAGTCGTCAGGAACCTTCATCACCGGCCCCGCCGCGAGTCGCCGGCAAGACCCCCAGCACCACCCCCCCCGAAATCCACGGTGAACCACCGTGACCCCCACGCCGTCCAAGAGGTGTTGGAGAATTCGAAATGAGTCCCGTCACGTTTCTTCTAGGGTTCCTGATGATCCTCTCGGGCTTCGTCATCCTGGCCCGGCGGCTGCACGATCGATCGATGCACGAGTCGATCGCGTGGTTGAAAGCGCCCGGCGGCAACACCGGCGGCGCGGTGTCGACATTTGTCGGCCTGGTCGTTCCGATTCTGGCGTCAATCACCGCCGGGACTGGGGTTGTTGCGGTCGGCGTGCTCGTGCGCTGACATTGCAGATTCGCCCGAAGTCGCGCGCGGGCTTCAGCCCGCGCGTCAGTTCGCCTTCGATCGGCGATCGAGAATCCCTTTGAGGATCGGAAGACTGTCCGGCGCGGGCGCGGCCTGAGGGATCGCGCGGACGTAGGCGTAGACGTCCCGCAGCTGCTGCTCCGGGGTTGACACGAAGTTCGGCATCCCTGTCGTGGCCGGCTTCCGCACGTACGCGAGAAAGACGTCTTCGGTGCGAGTCATCGGCACCAGGCGCGGCGATCCGGTTTGCCCGTCGAAGCCGTGGCACGCATAACAGCGCAGCGTCGTCTCGTACAGCACCTTGCCGCGTTGCGCGTTGCCGGTCGGCGCGGCCGGCGGCGCAGCAGATTGAGTTTGCGCTGCAGCGCTCATCACGCTCGATGCGATGACAACAGTTGCGAGAGCGACGCGGCTCAGCATGAGAAGGCAGCCTCCGTGTCTCGGTGCCTCGGTGTGTCGTGATCAGCGAGGCTGCGAGACGACGTCAACGAGCGCAGGTTCTCCGGCGCGTACCTTGGCCAGTGCGCGCCTGTAGGCGCCGGCCAATTCCTTCGGGTTCTCGATAGGCCCTTCGCTGTACATCCCGTACCCCTTCGCAATCTGCGCGTAGTCGGGGTTCGGATCGGCAATCACGTTGCCGATGTGGGAATTG
>DASTDQ010000298.1:0-4585 GCA_035710305.1 Vicinamibacterales bacterium
GGATCGATGTCGCAGAACCAGCAGCGCAGCCAGTTGTCGCCGGCATAGTCCACCACGTCGAGAAAGGGAGGGGACGTGACCACCAGGTCCACCGATCCGGTGCCGAGGTGAACGGTGGCGCTCGCGCGGGCCGTGAGGAGCTCCGCGTCATCCCGGACGCAACGGAGCGTGCCTCGAGCGGCCTCGTCGCAATCAGTCAGGAGCGACCGCGTCTTCTTCACGATGAGCGATCGGACGTCGCGCCGCGGAGGCCTCTGCCGCCGTTCGGCGTTGAGCTTTCGCTGCACGCCGACCGACACGGCCTGATTCGGCGGGAGCGTGTAGACGGAAAAGAACCCCGGCGAGTGGCCGGTCAGCCGGTTCACCGCGATCATGCGAATCCAGCGGTCCACGGCGTCCAGCTGATTCCGCGCGGCGCGCTCCAGCAGATACGCGCGGAGGGCGCAAATCTCGAGCAGCGTGTCGCGGTGATAGAAAACGGTGAGTTCCTCGGGAATGGCGACGTCGCGGGACAGGTCGATCTCGCGCAACCTCGCGGCCACGTCTTCCACCTCTGGCGGATCGAGGCGTGGCCCCGCCAGAATCGTGCTCAGCGGGTTGACGTCGCACCCGAGCGGGCGACGGCCGGCAAGCGCCGCTTCCAGCACGGTCGTGCCGCGGCCCATGAACGGGTCGTACACGCGGTCGCCGGGACGCGTCAGGCGATCGATGAAGAATCGAGGGAGCTGCGGCTTGAAGCACGCGCGATACGACACTTCATGAAGCGAATGCGCCGCGCGCTGCTTGCTGGTCCAGAACTCGTTGACGAAGGTCGGAACCTCGGCCTGCCGGCCGTCGTCGAGACACGCGCGCGTCGATCCAACGATCGTCGGCTTGCCGCCGTAGGAAAACGCCTCGAGCTCCTCGATGAACGAGTCGGCGACAGTGGGGCCAACGGAGGCCGGCGCCATCTTTTCAAAGCGTAGCACGTCGCTTGACTTTTCACCGTTGACCTTCGACCCTTGACTTTTCAGTTTTGAGTTTTGAGTTTTGAGTTTCGAGTTTCGAGTTGTGAATTACCGCCGCATCATCCACATCGACATGGACGCCTTCTACGCGTCCGTCGAACAACGCGATCGCCCCGAGCTTCGCGGCCGCCCGGTTGCCGTCGGCGGCGATCCGGACCGCCGCGGTGTTGTGGCCGCCGCCAGCTACGAAGCGCGCACCTTCGGCGTCCACTCCGCGATGTCGATGGCGAAAGCCGTCCGTCTCTGCCCCCCGCTCCACATCGTCCATCCGGACTTCGCGAAGTATCGCGCCGTGTCGCAGCAGGTCTTCGGCATCCTGCGGACCGTGACGCCGCTGGTCGAACCGATGTCGCTGGACGAGGCGTACCTGGACGTGACCGAGAACGCGTGGGGCGCGACGCTGGGGATGGACGTGGCTCGACGGCTGAAGGAAGAGATTCGCGCCACGACCGGCCTGACGGCATCGGCCGGCGTCGCGCCGAACAAGTTTCTCGCCAAAATCGCGTCGGGCTGGCAGAAACCCGACGGCCTCACCGTCGTCGCGCCCGAGCGGGTCGAGTCCTTTCTGCAGGCGCTGCCGGTCGATGCGCTGTGGGGCGTGGGTCCGGTCACCGCGAAGAAGCTGCGTGACCGCGGTATCGAGCGGCTCGTCGACATCCGGACCGTCGAACCCGAGCGGCTGCGCGACACAGTGGGATCGCTGGCAGACTGGCTGCAGCAGCTGGCCAAGGGCATCGATGACCGGCCCGTCGTGTCGGAGTACGAGCCGCAATCCTCGGGGAGCGAGAACACCTTCCCCACCGACCTGACCGACCTGGGCGAGATTCGGGTCGAGATCGCGGACATGGCGCGCAGCGCCGCTGCGTGGCTCGAGAAGCGCGAGCTGTACGCCCGCACCGTGACCATCAAGGTGCGCTACAGCGACTTCACCACTATCACGCGCAGCCACACGGAAGCCGCGACGCGGGACGACGGCCGCCTGGCCGCGCGCGCCGTCGCGCTTCTGGAAAAGACCGACGCCGGGCAGCGCCCCGTCCGGCTGCTGGGCGTCAGCGTCCACAATCTGTGCGACGCGCTCGCCCCGCCGAAGCCCGCAACCGGCAGGCTGCCTTTCGAGTCTTGAGTCTTGAGTTCTGAGTTTTGAGTCTTGAGTTACGGGCGCAGCACCCGCACCCCCGTCACTTCGATCCGCGTCACGGGTGTTTCGCCGTCGAGCGGTACTGCCTCGATCTTGTCGAGCACGTCGAGCCCGCCGACGACGCGGCCGAAGACGGTGTACTGGCCGTCGAGCGACGTCGCACGGGCCAACACGATGAAGAAAGAGCTCGTCGCGCTGGCCGGATCGCTGAGACGCGCCATCGAGACGATCCCGCGGTCGTGCGGCGTCGCGTTGAACTCCGGCTGCAGCGTCCGGACGTAGCCCTGCTGCCGCTCGCCGAGCGGCGCCCGCCGCGTGGGAAGATGGCCCCCCTGGGCCACGAAGCCGCGGACCACACGGTGAATGGCGGTGCCGTCGTACACGCCCGACGCGGCCAGCCGCAGGAACTGGCGGACGTGGTTCGGCGCGCGATCGGCAAAGAGCTCGAGCGTGATGTCTCCCATCGAGGTCGCGATCACGGCTCGAGACGATGACAGCTCCTCGACGCTTGCCGACGCGAACGGCTCCGGCTCTGGCGCCGGCTTGTCCCGGATCGTGACCTTCCGGATCTCGATGCGGGCCGCCGGCACGCTGTTGCTGGCTGGCGTCGTGGAGATCGCCTGCGCCACGTTGATGCCTTCAGCGACGCGCGCAAACACCGTGTACTGTCCGTCGAGCGACGGCTGATCGGTGACGACGATGAAGAACTGCGAGCCGGCGCTGTCGCGGTTTCCCGGCACGAGCACGGCCGAGACGGCCCCGCGCGTGTGTTTCTCCGCATTCGGCTCGAACCTGAGCCTGCCGAGGCCGCCCGTGCCGTACTTGGCTGACTGGCCCGGATCCTTCGACAGCGGATCGCCGCCCTGGACGATACCCATCGAGATCACGCGATGAAATGTCGTCCCGTCGTACGCGCCCGCACGCGCCCGATCGATGAAATACGCCACGTGGTTGGGCGCCGACTCGGGCAGCAGATCGAGCACGATGGCGCCCTCGCTCGTGTCGAGCACCGCCTGCTTGCCGCGCATCTCGTCGAGCGGCAGCTGCGCAGTAAAGAACGTGTCGCGCGGAGGGGGAGCAGGACGCTGAGGGCGGACAGCCTGCGGATCGGCCAGCAGGACCAGCAACATCAGCGGCAGCATGCCGCCGATTATCTGTTATATTTTCTGCAAGTTGAGCGCTTCAGCCACGCCAACGCGCAGCATCCTGCAGTACGAGGAGTTCTACGGCTTCGTACAGTCGCCTTTCACGCTGGCTCCCGACCCGCGCTTTCTCTATCGCAGCTCCTGCCACGAAGACGCGCTCCGGCTGCTACTGCAATCGGTCGGCCGGCGCGAGGGGATCGCCGTCCTGAGCGGAGACATCGGCACTGGCAAGACAACTGTCTGCCGGACCCTCCTCGAACAGCTGGACATGACGCGGTTCACGTCGCTTCTGTTGAACCCGTTCCTGTCCGTGGAGGAGCTGCTGCGCGAGATCCTGCTCGATTTCGGCGTGGTCTCGCGCGAAGCCGTGCGGAGCGGGCGGGTCACCTCGGCGAGCAAGCACGAGCTCGTGAGCGCGCTGCACGAGTTCCTGATCTCGCTCGTGCCGATCGGTGCGAGCGGCGTGCTCGTGATAGACGAGGCGCAGCACCTCTCGACGCAGGTCCTCGAGGAGATTCGCGTCCTCTCGAACCTGGAGACCAACCAGAACAAGCTGCTGCAGATCATCCTCGTCGGCCAGCTCAACCTCCTGGAGATCCTGAAGCAGCCGGAACAACGCCAGCTCGACCAGCGCATCACGGCGCGTGCAGTCATCAGGCCGCTCGACCGCCCCGAGGTCGAGGCGTATGTGGCGCACCGGCTGGGCGTGGCCAAGGGGTCGGCATCGGCACAGGTGCGGTTCGACGCCGGAGCGCTCGATGCGGTGCAGCTGGCGAGCGGCGGCGTGCCTCGCCTGATCAACCTGGTCTGCGATCGCACGCTCATGCTCGGCGCGCAGCTCGACCTCCGCACGATGTCGTCGGCCGTCGTCGGCGCGGCGGCCGAGAGCCTGGCGCTGCCGGCGGACAAGCCGGCGTCCCCGCGCTGGTGGCAGCGCCTGTTCCGCCGATCGTCATCCTCGCTTTGACTTGAGGTGCTGTCTGAGCGCCTTGGCGCCGATCTTCCCGCGCCTTTTCTGCTCGAGCTGCGCGCGCTCGTCCTGTTGTCTTGCCAGATGGGTCATTTCGTCCTGGAGCTTCAGGTAGCTGTACAGGCGCTCCTGCGGGATGCGCCCATCGTCCACTGCGGCCTTGACCGCGCAGCGCGGCTCGTCGCGATGCCGGCAGTTGCCGAAGTGGCACGAGGCGGCAAGCGCCTCGATGTCGTCGAAGGTCTCGGTGAGCGCCTCGCTGACGTCCCACAACTGCAGCTCGCGCATCCCCGGCGTGTCGATGATGAACCCGCCGTGCGGCAGG
>DASTDQ010000299.1:0-8083 GCA_035710305.1 Vicinamibacterales bacterium
GGCGTGCAACGCCTTCGGATCGCTTGCCGCTTCGGGAAACGGGTTCTTCCGAATCGCCCTTTCGATGTCTTCCAGCTCCAGCAGCAGAATGTAGGGCTCGAATCCGCGGCGCTTCCTGATGGCCTGGCTCATCTTGCTCGAAAGCCGTGCCGGGTCTTTCTCGGGGCTCTCGAATACGACGTTGCCGCTCTGGATGTAGGTGTTGACGTTTCGAGCGCCGAGCGCTTCAAGAACGGCAACGAGCTCCTTCATCGGCAGCATGTTCTTCCCGCCGACGTTGATGGCGCGAAAGAGGGCGATGTAGGTCTTCAATTTCGGCGCCTCGGCTCGCAGCATAACGCCAATGCCGCCCCGCGAGGAGTACACTCACGCGCTGAGACATGACGTTGACCCGGGGCGACCGGCTCGGTCCCTACGAGATCCACTCGCTGCTCGGTGCCGGCGGTATGGGCGAGGTCTATCGTGCCCGCGACACGACCCTGGCCCGGGACGTGGCGCTGAAAGTGCTCCCCGATGTCTTCGCGCTCGATCCCGATCGTCTCGCGCGCTTCAGACGGGAAGCGCAGGTCCTGGCGTCGCTCAATCATCCTCACATCGCCGCCATCTACGGCCTCGAGGAGTCGCACCCTTCGACAGGCTCAGGGCAGGCGGCGGTGCAGGCGCTCGTCCTGGAACTGGTCGAGGGACCGACCCTCGCGGACCTGATCGCCGGCGCGTCTAAAGACGCGCCGCTACCGGTACGTAGAGGACACGCGATCCCCCTTGAGGAGGCGCTGCGAATTGCGCGACAGATAGCCGAGGCGCTCGAAGCCGCGCACGAGCAGGGGATCGTTCATCGGGACCTGAAGCCGGCCAACGTCAAGGTGCGCGCCGATGGCACGGTCAAAGTGCTCGACTTCGGCCTGGCGAAAGCGTTCGATCCCGCCGCGACCGCATCCGATCGCTCGCAGTCGCCCACCCTGACCAGTCCGGCCGCGACGCGGCTCGGCGTGATCCTGGGCACCGCCGCCTACATGAGCCCCGAGCAGGCGCGCGGCAAGGTGGTGGACAAACGCACCGACGTGTGGGCGTTCGGCTGCGTGCTGTACGAGATGCTGCTGGGCACACGTCCGTTCGACGGCGACGACGTCTCCGAGACCATGGCGAGAGTCATCGAGCGGGAACCGGACTGGAACGCGTTCGCGGCGGTTGTGCCGCCGTCGATCGCTCGCCTCGTCCGGCGCTGCCTCCAGAAGGATCCCCAGAACCGCCTTCGCGACATCGGTGATGCGCGGCTCGAGTTGCGCGACGCGCTGGCCGAGGCGGGCCAGGAGACCTCAGGCGAGCCTGCGCTCGTTGCGCGACGGTCGTTTGGTTCGCTGGCCGCGGTGCTCGCGGCAGGGCTCATTCTGGGTAGCGTTGGAGCCTGGGCGTTCACGTACGTCAGGTCAGGAGGTACGCCGGCCGCAACATCGACCGCTGGTCCGCCGCTCGTCGCGGAAATCAACCTGCCCGCCGATGCGGCTCTCGCCCTGGACTCCGAAGCGGCCAACGTCGGATACGATTCCACGCTGCTCGATCTCTCACCGGACGGGCGGACGCTCGTCTACGTCGGATCGTCAGGCGGGACTGTTCGCCTCTTCGCGCGTCAGCTCGACAGCTTCGATATCCAGCCGCTCGCGGGCACGGAAGGCGCGCTGCATCCATTCTTCTCGCCGGACGGGCGGTCGGTGGGCTTTCTCACCAACGACAAGGTCAAGACGTATTCGTTCACGACGGGAACGACGACCACGATCTGCGACGTGGATGTGGGCGTGGTCGGAACCTGGACCGCCGACGATCAACTGTTCTTCGGAGCTGGAGAAGGCCGCCAGCTCTTTCGTGTGAGTGCTCACGGCGGAACACCGGTGATGGTGGCCGACGCGCGGGAAGGCTTCAGGTACGGACGCGTGACGCCCGACGGCAGGCACGTGCTCGTGACCTACCGGCGCCTGGGCATTGGCGCTGATTTCGCGCAGATCCGGCTCATGAATCTCGCGACCAAGGAAACGAAGACGCTCACGACCGACGGTTACGACGCCCGGCTGACCTCCGCCGGAGATCTTGTCTTTGGCCGATCGGGACGGGTGTTTGCGGCGAGATTCGACCCGGAGCGTCAGGTCGTGGGCGATCCTGTACCGATTGCGTCGGATGTGCGCATGCATGCGCTCTATCCTCACCTGCAGCTCGCCGTGTCGACGACCGGCGTGCTGGCCTACGTTCCCGGCGGCGATCTGGCCGTCGCCGGCCTCGCGTGGGTGAACCGGCAGGAACAGGCGGAGTTTCTCCCGCTCGAGCCACGCGTCTACGGCATGTTCGACCTGTCGGACGACGGCCGCCGGCTGGCCATCCAGGTAGGCGACACCCAGGACTACATCCTGGTCTATGACATCGATCGCGGCTCTTCTCGGCGTCTGCCGACGACCGACAGCGCTGGGTGGCCGAAATGGTCGCCCACGGGAGACGCACTTGCGTACACGAGTTTCTCGGAGGGCAAGCCCTACCGCGTGCTCGTTCAACGCGTGGATTCGGACCGGCCGCCGGTTGCCGTCGCCGAGTCACAAACGCGGCTCACTCCCAGTACGTGGAACCCTGACGGACGCCTCACGTTTTACGAATTCCCGACAAACCGCATCGGCATCGTCTCCGTCCCGCGCGACACCGCGACCTCGCCGGCCGCGCCGCAGTACCTGGATTTCGCGGGGAGCGCTCACGACATCTCCGCTGACGGCCGCTGGCTGGCCTACTCCGATGCGAGTGCCGGCCTCAGCGTTCGCTCGCTGCCTGTCGGCGAACGCGTTCACAAGATCGCGGAGGCCGGCAGTGAACCGCGATGGTGCCGCACGTGCGACGAGCTCATTTACCGCAGTGGAAACCGGTGGTTCAGCATCGAGGTGCGACGGGGACCGGTGTTCGAGTGGAAACAGCCGCGGCTGATCCTTCAAACCCAGTTCAACGACAGCCCGGGGCCGTCATGGGCGTTGTCTCCGGACGGGCAACGCATCCTGGTGGTGAAGAGGAAGGAAGACCTGCCACGAACGAGGCTTCACGTCGTCCACGGGTGGCGTGCGCAGGCGGCAGACGGGCGGTGAGCCAGGCGTGCTCAACAAACGGTAGACTGCTCGAATGACTCCAGACGATGTACGGACGTTGATCGACTACAACTACTGGGCACGCGACCGTGTACTGGACGCCGTGCAACCGCTGACGCCGGAGCAGTTCACGCGGGACATGGGCAACAGCTTCCGCTCGGTCCGCGACACCCTCGCGCACATGTACGCCGCCGAGTGGATCTGGTACTCGCGCTGGATCGGTGAGTCGCCGACGGCGCTCCCTCCCGCCGACCGGTTTCCCGACCTGGCATCGCTCCGCAGTGAATGGCGCGACCTCGAAGGCAAGCTCCGCGCGTTCTTCGACGGGCTGGATGAGCGGGGGATCGAACGCGTCATCGAGTACAGGTCGGCCATGTTCGGACCCGGAGCGTCGGTCCTGTGGCAGATGCTCCAGCACGTCGTCAACCACGGGTCGTACCACCGCGGCCAGGTGACCACGCTGCTGCGGCAGCTCGGCGCGACGCCGCCGAAAAGCACCGATCTGATCGGGTTCTATCGAGAGCGCGCCGCGGCGAGGACGTAATGGCTCAGTTCTTCAGACGATGACTCTTGAAGAACTGCCACATCACACCTGTGGTGTCGACTTCCTTTTTCGTCCAGGTGTGACCGAGGCCATCGATGCGAATCATGCGGACTTCAGTACCTGCAGCGCACCCCTCGTACCGCAGGGTGGACAGCGGGCCTGGAGGATCGTCGAGGATCGCGTCCCCTTTGCAGGAGTTGAGGCGCGCCCAGCCCGCGAGCGCATCGGGAACGCTTTCCAGCCACTCCGCGCCTCGGTTCGCTGCGTGGCCATCGTAGGTGTTCTGAGGGTCGGCCAGGCCGTGGAACGTCAGAACAGGAACCGGACGGCCGTCGCACACGCCGGGAGCCCGAAGCCCGGAGACCGGCGCGATTGCCGCGAGGCGCGAGCCAAGCCTGCACCCGAGCAGCGACGACATCCGCCCGCCGCCTGAGAATCCCGTCGCATAGACGCGCGTCTCGTCGAGGCACACACGCGCGCCCACATGACCCATTACATCGCGGACGTAGGCCACGTCGTCTGGACGGTTCTCCTGGACGGGAACATTCCAGCGGCCGCCATCGGCTTCGAGCGTCGCCACGATGAAGGACTCGCTGGCGCTCAATGTCTCGAGGCCGCTGTTCCTGGCCTGGCCCGCGGCGTTTCCGCCGCTCCCGTGCAGATCGAGCACGAGTGGCAGGCGTTGCCGACCATCGTATCCAGGGGGGACGAACAACCGGTACGCGCGCTGCCGCTGCCCCGACATCAGCTGTTGCGACGTCACGCCCGGCTGGTGAGGCAGGTCACAGGACGCGGGCCCCGCAGGGCGACCCTGCCCATGCGCGGCCGTCGCGCCGAGCACAACGAAGGCTGCCGTGACGACGTGTCGTGCGCGCATCTTCATCTCTCCTTCGCCAGCGCTGCCTGCGCCAACCGTCGTGATTATAGAGGCGGGCCACCCTCCGCGCTCACGGGCGTGATATGAAGACGCATGGCCATACGGATCGTCCGGCTCGGGAGCCCGCGCGCACTGGGAGAAGGGCTGCGCCTCGGTACTGTTCGACGGCCCCCGCGCGGCGTGTCAAAAAACGAGCTGGCGTCGCGCGATTTCTATGACGTGTGGGTGCCCGGTGTGGCGCCGAGCGAGCTGCTCCTGAAACAAGGGAAGCAGTCAGTCGACAGCGAGGCGCGCTGGAAAGCGTTTGCGCGGCGCTATCGGAGCGAGATGAAGCGGCCGGAGGCGGCACGGTGGCTGGACCTGCTCGCCGCGCTCTCACATACTGCTGATCTGTCGGTCGGATGCTACTGCGAGGACGAAAGCCGCTGCCATCGCTCTCTGCTGCGGCAACTGCTCGAGGAGCGCGGCGCCAGGCTCACCCCCTCGCGCTGATCGGCGCCTTCTTCAGCCGGCCCAACGCCACGAAGGCCGCGACGTTCCCGATCACGAATGTCACGAGCATGTCGCGCCACTCTGCCCTGAACAGGTGGAACAACGTCGCGAGCCACATGATGATGTTGAGTCCGATGGCCGCCCAGATCGTGAGGAACGGAAGGACTCGAAAGAGCGCCGGGAGCACGAGCCCGACGGCGGCGGCGAGCTCCGACGCCCCGATGAAGCGAACGAGCGCGCCTGGAAGGTCGGCCGTGTAGGGCAGCATCGTCGCCAGCTCGGGCAGCGGCGTCGTCAGCTTCGCGAAGCCCGCCCCGCCGAAGAGGAACGCCAGGAGAAACTGCACGACCCAAAGCGCGACGGACCAGGCTTTGGGGACCGGTCGATCGAGCACGACCGTCGTCATGTCTATTGCTTCTGTTCGTCGGCGCGAGCGGCGCTCAGGATGTTCCGCATGCCGTAGTTGCCCTCGTGGCACGCGTACTCGTACACCTGATAGTCGTTCTGGAGCCGAATCGGCGTCGCGATCTTGAAGGGCCTCGTGTAGGTCTTCGGGTCGTCAACGGTGACTTCCCACTGAATCGTTCCCGTGTCCACGCGCGTGAAGCGCTCGACGAGCGTCATCGCCTCGCTGTGGCGGAGGCCGTTTCCGTTGAAGCCGATGCTCATGCGGTCCGTGAAGTTCCTGGTCACGACCACCAGCGTGTCGCCCTCCCAGTGCCCGCGCGCGTCGCCCATGTACTGGCGGATGCTCTGGCCGACGTGCGGGGCGTCGCCAAGCCGGATGATTCGCGGTTCGTGAATCATCTCGTATCGGATCGCGACGACGCCGGGCGCCTGCACGATGTCGAGGCCGTTGCCGTACGGCCTGGGGAGGAGCGATCCGACCACGCCGCGTGAGATACACCGATCGAAGTTGGTGAGATCCTCCGGCCGATTGAACGGTCCCGTGCCGAAGCTTCCGCGGTCGCGCCCGGCCGCGCGCTTCTGGGCTTCGAGTGTGACGTCGGGAATCCGGCCGTTTGGCGGATCGACCACGAACGAGGTCTGACGAACGGGCTTGGACGCGCTCTCGCCCCAGTGATCGGGCGGCCCGACTCCCCCGCCTCCGCCGGCCCCACGACGCGCCGCTTCCTGCTGCCGCGCGCGCTCGGCCAGATCTTCATCGGTCAGGAACAGCTTGTTGCCGAGCGCCTGCGGGCGCTCCACCGGGACGCCGATCGTGTCGTCCGTCGTCCAGGTGCCCTGGATGTCCGGATCGCCCCAGGGCGTGCGCGGATGGTTCCACGACGCGGCCGGCGCCACACGGGATGCGGTCTGCGCGGCAGACTGCGCTAGCGCAGGCGCGGCGACGTACACCTCTCCCGCGAGGGCAACAGACACTATCGCAACAGCCCGACCCCAGTGGATTCGGCAGCCCATACCGTCCCTCCCAGCGTGGCCGGATCGTAGCACGCGGGGCCCAGAAGCCCGGTCCTTTAGTCGGTGAGCCCTGGGATTGCGGATCACAACCTGGGCTCGACCGTTTTCACATTCGTATGAAGCCATGACACTTTCTGACGATTCGGCCCTTCAAACAACGGGAAATCCGACCTGCCAGTTGGTCTGTCCCTTGCGTGTGGAAGGGGGGCATGCCGTTCCGGATTCTCCTCGTCGAGGATGACAGGGCCTCCAGGCAGGGCCTGTCGGCGCTCCTGTCCGGGGCGGGCTACAGCGTTGCCGAGACGGCGTCCATGGCCGACGCGCTCGACATCATCCAGCATGATCCGCCGGACCTGATCATCACCGACATCCGGCTCCAGGAGTTCAACGGCCTGTACCTGGCGGCGGTGAATCCGCTCCGCATCCCGGTCGTGATCGTCACCGGATACCCGGACCCCGGCCTCGAGCAGGAAGCGCGTAATCTTGGCGCCGATTTCCTGCTCAAACCGATCAGGCCGTCGAGACTGCTCACGATCGTCGAGCAGCGCCTCCCGTTGACGACCGACGGCGAGGGGTTCGCGCTGGCCAGACGGTGGCCGCGGCGGCGGCCGACGATGGAGCTGCCAGCTCAGGTGGACAACACGCAGGTGCGGGTTCTCGACGTCAGCTACGGAGGCATGCGGCTCGTAGGCGGGCGCGACGCCAACTTCCTGTCGAAGCAGGCGTTCAGCATCACGTTCCCGACTGCGGCGCTCTCGGTTCCCGTCCGGGTGGTGTGGAAGAGCGAGAGCCACACCGATCGGCTGTGCGGCGCGACGGTGCCCGAGGAATGGCAGCCGCCGTGGCGGCAGCTCGTTGACGCCGTCTCCTAAAAGAAACTCCCAACTCCCAATTTCCAACCCCCAAACTTAGCCCCCCGAAAGCCGGGGGTTCGTCCGAAGCTTCGGAGCGTGGCCGAAGCACCGTTCCACTGCTCTGCTTGTGTGCCGGTGGCAAGGGTCGTAGAGTCCGCTAACGGAGGTCGACATGGCGGGACCTATGAAGTGTGCGCACCCGGCCTGTCAGTGTACCGTCGAGCCCAAGGGCCGGTTCGGGAAGTACTGCAGCGACCACTGCAGACAGGCGGGAGACAAGACCGAGCTGCGCTGCGACTGCCAGCATCCTCCTTGCCGGGAGACGTAGGACTTTGGATTGTTGATCTGTGATTGTCGATTTTCGATTCGTTGGTGATTTGTGATTGGTGATCAGTGATCTATTCGCGGATTCAGACGGTCAATCACCAATCACGAATCGTCAATCATCAACGAATCACAAATCAAAGATCACAAATCCCCAATGGTCTTGGGCTCGAACGTCAACGCGACGCCATTGATGCAGTACCGCAATCCGGTCGGCGGCGGTCCATCGGGAAACACGTGACCCAGGTGGCCGCCGCAGCGGCTGCAGTGAACCTCGGTGCGCGTCATGCCGTAGCCACGGTCCACAGTCGTGCCGATAGCGCCGTCGATCGGTGCGAAGAAACTCGGCCACCCGGTGCCGCTCTCGAACTTCCGGTCGGCGACGAAAAGCGGCTGCTGGCATCCCGCGCACGCGAACGTCCCTGGCCTGTGCTCGGCGAGCAGCGCACACGACCCCGGA
>DASTDQ010000300.1:0-7183 GCA_035710305.1 Vicinamibacterales bacterium
GTGGGCTGGGCCGTCATGAAGATCGTGACACTCGGACGCTACCGGGGCTTCAAGTCCGACGACATGTTGCGCGAGGGGGCACTGGGCTTGGCGACCGTACTGGCAGTCGGCTATGCGATCTATCGGTGGGTGTGATTGGCCTGACGCCAACGGTCAGCCGTTCGGTCCGAATAGGCTAGCCGCGCCAGCGCTGGACGGAACAAGCAGCCCAACTTGCCGTGCAGCCGACGGCGGCGCGTGCGAAGATGAGCGCCGCCGCGGCTGACGGCTGGCGTTGGGCGGCATGAAGTGACGGATCTATGGGAGTTCTGACCGCCGACATGAAGCGCGTCGTCGAGCAGCAACGCCTCGGCTTCGTCGCCACGGTCTGTCCTAACGGAACGCCAAATCTGTCGCCGAAGGGAACGACCGCGATCTGGGACGACGACCATCTCATCTTCGCCAACATCCGTTCGCCGGGTACTCTCGCAAACCTGCGACAGAACGCCAATGTAGAAGTGAACGTCGTCGATCCGTTCGTCCGCAAGGGGTACCGGTTCAAGGGTGTAGCGTCAATTCTCGAATCCGGTCCCCTCTATGACAAGATGCTCGCCTTCTACAGGGAACGAGGTTCGCAGTTCTCTATCCGAGAGATCGTGATGATCCAGGTTCGGACTGCGCAGCCGATCGACTCGCCAGCGTACGACCTGGGCCTCACCGAGGAGGAGGTTCGAGATCGAATGGAGCGGCACTTCCAGTCACTTCGAGCTGGAAGGACGACGTCACAGACAGTCGATTAACGAGGAGGGCCGCCGCACGCGACCATGCCGCCCAACAAGCGCTTGCAGCCGACGGCGGCAGACATGATCATGAGCCGCCGCGGCTGAAGCGCAACGTTGGGCGGACAAGACACACGCATGTGACAATCGCGGTCGCTGATCGGGTTCTGGCTTGCCTCCAAGGCATTGCCACCGGAGACGCCGTCGGCAAACAGACCGAGGGGCTCTCGAGGGACGGCGTGCAGCGGTGGTATCCCCATGGTGTGCGAGGTTTCGAAGGTTTACCGGGCGACATCATTCCTCGATACGTCGGCAATTCCAAGCGCGAGTGGCGCATCGGCGAGACGACGGACGACACGGAGCGAACGCTCGCGGTTGCGGGAGCCATTCTCGCCGAGCGGGAGGTCTCGCACGTAGGCGTCGGTCGCGCGATGCTCAGGTGCGTGAAGAGTGTCCATCCGGGGGGCAAGTCGTTGTGGGAGTTCCACAAAGCCGCCGATCCCACGCGAATTGCCACCGGGCATGACGGTTGTGGTGCCGCCATCCGCGTGGCTCCCGTGGGCGTTCTCTACAAATCGGACTCGCTGAATGAACTGGTGAGCGGCGCGCGCGAAGCGTCGATCTCAACACATGCGGGCTCCTTGGCCGTCGCGGCCGCGGCTGCGACGGCTGCTGCTGTATCGGCCGCCATTGACGGAGCCGCTGCGAAGGACGCCTTGGCGCTCGCCGAGCGAGCCGCTGCGCTGGCCGAAAGCCGCTGGCCGAGCACGTCGCCGCCGGCATTCGCAGCCGCCGTCCGCATCGTTCATGAGGCGCTCGAGTCGTTGCCTGACATGCGGGCTGAAGTCGTAGCCACGCGCTGCTTTCCCAGTGGCCCGCTGACGATCGTCCCGTTGGCGTTGGCGCTCGCCACGCTCATGGAGTCGGCGGAAGACGCCATCCTCCTGGCCGCGAACATCGGCGGCGACACTGACTCAGTGGCCTCAATAGCAGGAGGGATTCTCGGCGCGATGTATCCGGCGACGGTCAATCGCCGGTGGTGTGGGGTCGTGGAGAGCATCAACCGACACGAGTTGGCGGCAGTCGCTCTTGGTCTCGCCGCACTCCGACACTGACTGATCCCCAGGCTCACAGGATGCCGCCCAACATCCGCTTGCAGCCGACGGCGGCCGGTGCGATCCTGAGCCGCCGCGGCTGAAGCGGCACGTTAGCCAGATCGATAGAAGCATCCGACCATGAAGATTCGGAAGCAGGTATACGAACTTACGGAGCAAGATCTTCGCACTTGGCCCACGTGGGAGTTCGCTCTCGATGAAGAGGGCGAGGAGGGCCAAGACGAGGCGACTGTTCGTCCCTGGTCAGGGCAAGCGCCGTTGGATCCGGCTGATGGCATGTACGTCGTGCGAGCGACTATTGTTCTTGCAGATGGCACGGTGCGCTGTGGCTATCTGACTCCGCCCATTCAAGGCGACGAGTCCGTTCCGGCCGTGCAACCAGTTATTCTCACTGAGCGAGGGCAAGTGATGCTGTGGTATGGCGTCCTCGCACCACAGCCCGAATCGATTCAGGAGGCATACGACAAGCTGGGTCGAAGCCGGGAGCAAGTATTTCCGGTGCGGTATGCTTCGGACTCGCCGTTGCAGAGCGGTGTGGTGGAAGGCTCGGTCGATGGCTTCATGCACTTTAGGTCGTTCGCTGACCAGCGAGTCGTCACAGTGGTGTGACCGGCTAACAGGCCGCTACACCAGACGGCACAGGGCCGCGCTCTCGCGCGCCCCTCGCGCTCGGAGCGTTGTGGCGCGCGCGTGCCCGCGGGTGAGCGGCAAACGTTAGCCGGACCACCGAGGGTTGCGCAATCCTGGCATCAGGAGGGATGAATGATTACCGACACGGTTGCGACGCAAGCCACACCGGTCGACACGTTGCTGCAAATCTCCGGGGGAGCGGTCCTGCCGCGCTGCCTGCATGCAGTGGCCAATCTCGGGATAGCCGACGCCTTGGGTGATGCACGGCAAAGCGCTGCGACTCTGGCCGCTGCAACTGGTGCGAACGCCGGGGCTCTCGAGCGTATGCTCCGTCTGCTTTCGGCAAGTGGTGTGTTCGACTATAGCAATGGCCTCTTCGGTCATACCGCCGCGTCGCGGTTGCTGCGTGTGGATCATCCCCAATCGATGCGCTCGCTTGTACAGATGTTTGGCCTCCCGGCCTTCTGGCCGGTCATCGGCGAACTGGAACACTCGCTCCGTACCGGGTTGCCGACGGCTGACAAAGTACTGCCCGGTGGCGTCTGGGGCTATCTTTCCGCGAACCCCGCCGCAAGCCGCATCTTCGACGAAGCGATGACCGCGAAGGCGTACGGTCAGGTCGCTGGCGTTGTCGGAGCGTACGACTTCTCGGGTTTCGGTGTCATTGGAGACATTGGGGGAGGACGGGGCCACCTCTTGCAGGGTGTGCTGATTAGCGCGCCCGGGGCGCGCGGCGTTCTGTTTGATCAGCCGCACGTGGTCCAACAAGCATCCGGTGCGAGGTCCGACCGACTCCGTCTCCATGCGGGCGATTTCTTCAAAGGCGATCTGCCGGTCTGTGATGCCTATCTCCTCATGGAAGTGATCCACGACTGGAACGACGAGGACGCGACGAGGATCCTGAAGAATGTGCGGTCAGCGGCGCCGGCCCATGCGAAGCTGCTGATCATCGAAGCGATTGTCGCTGAAGATCCGGACCCAAGTTGGCCCAAAACACTGGACATGTGGATGCTCGCCATTGGTGGAAAGCAACGGACGCAGCACGAGTACGTGGAGCTGTTCACCAATGCTGGGTTCAGCTTCACGCGACAGATCAACACGCAGGCCGGCGTCTCGATCATCGAGGGGATTCCCGCTCAGGCCGGCTAACAACCGAATGGAGCCAACGCGCTCGTCGGTTCCGTGCAATCATGTCGCCGCGCGGCTCATTCGGAAGCGTTAGCTGGACGAAGGACACCACTTGAGAATCAGCTCTCGCCTCAAGAAGACAGAAGAGACCATGCGGACACGATTGATCCTGTGCGTTCTCGTGCTGGTGTCGCTGCCGGCCTCGGCACAGTGGACGGATCTCCAGCTCACGAGCGTTCCGCGGCTCGCGGACGGCACACCGGACTTGTCGGCACCTGCGCCCAGGACCCGCGAAGGGATGCCGGATCTCTCCGGAGTGTGGTGGGTGCGCGCTGGCAGCGACGGAAACCGGAACTCTGGCCAGCCGCCATGGTTCATAAACCTCGCGGCCGACTCCAAGCCCGGGGAGGTCACGATGCTCCCCTGGGCACTGGGGTTCGTCAAGGAGCAGGTCACGACTCTCGGCAAGAACCACCCAGTCTCCCGGTGCCTGCCGCCTGGTGTTACGTTGAGCTACACCTCGGGAGCGCCATTCAAGATCGTTCAGACCCAGGATCTTGTCGTCGTGCTCTCCGAGTACTCCAACTCGTTTCGCCAGGTGTTCATGGATGGCCGGGCGCTGCCCCGAGATCCTCAACCGATGTGGGTTGGATACTCAGTCGGCAAATGGGAGGGCGACGCGCTCGTCGTGGAGACGACCGGGTTCAATGACAAGACGTGGCTCGACGGCATCGGTCATCCACACACTGAGGCCCTTCGCGTCACCGAGCGGCTGCGGAGACGCGATTTCGGGCACCTGGACGTGCAGATCACGATCGACGACCCCAAGGCCTACGAGAAGCCCTGGACCGTGTCACTCCCAGCGGAGCTGGCGATAACGACCGACCTGCTGGAGTACGTCTGCGTCGAGAACGAGAAGAGCCTCCAGCACATGGTCGGAAGGTAGAGTTGACGGAACGACCTTCGGCGCCAATCTCTTGAGCAAGGCTTCTTACTGTTCGAGGGCACACGCCGGCTAACCGGTGCTGCACCCGACGCCGCGCGCCGGTGATATCGTGACGGCGCGCGGCGCGGGTGAGCACCAATCCGCTAGACCGACCAGCCAAAAGCAATTCCTATGAACAGCGAGATTCTCAAGCGTATTGCCGAGGGCCGCACGGACCTGGTGTTCGAATACGTGGCCAAAGGACAATCGGCGAAGTCTACTGATCACGGCGGCACTTCCTTGATCAACTGGTGTGCGTACCACGGAGATGTGAGCGCGATACGGTTCTTGCTTGGTCACGGAGAGACACTCGACACGCTTGGTCCGAATCTTGATCTTGGCGGGGCGGCGTTCCATGGCCATTGGCAGCTCTGCCAGTTCCTGATAGAGAGCGGTGCAGACGTGAATCACGCAGGACCTGATACGGGAGAAACCCCGCTCCATGCGGCGTTATGCAAGGCGAACCGCCCCGCGTACGATCTGGTTCTCAAGGTGCTCTTGGCCAGCGGTGCCAATCCAAACTGCCAGACGAAACCGGATGTTGAAACAGAGTGCTTCATGCGCGACTGCAGAACGAAAGGAGAGACGCCGCTTCATCGTGCTGCCGCCTTTGGTACGGAGGACGCGATTCAGCTGCTCCTCGATGCAGGCGCCGTGGTTGATGCCAAGGACACAAATGGTGATTCTCCGTTGACATGGGCAAGCTGGCACTTGAGGCCAGCGGCGATATTGAGGAAGCTGTGCTATGACGGCTACCGTATTCATCCCGCAAATCGCTCGACATACGACCATGGGCGAGGCTGGTGACGTTAGACGGACACGACGAGGTCGCTGTCTGGAGGTGTCACATTGATCGAGGCGGCTTTCCGATCACGATGCTGGATCCTCGCGGTAGGCACTCTCACAGTGCTGTGCCTTGCCGCGCCATCCTCTGGACAGCGCCGTGTGTCCCTGCCGGGTCCCGCAATCGACGATGGGCGCCAGTGGTTTGAACCAGGCGCAAGCAGCTCCGCCACTGCCGGAATCCGACGCGGAGCCATCGCGGCCGCCTTCAACAACGCGGAAGCCGAATCCCTCCTGCGAGGCATCATCAAATCCAAACCGAAATCCGACGACGCCAGTCAAGCGCATGAACTCCTCTCACGAATCTACTTGCGGTCAGGTCAGTACGGGCGTCTCGTCGCCAATCTCGACCAATGGGCCGCGTCGTTCCCGAATCGATCCGAGGTGCAGGACGAGAAGGTCGACGTCGAGCAGTTCCGTGGTCTGCCTGACCAGCGCAATGGTTCTCCTCGGGTGTCGACGCTGTCTCACGACGCCGACGACTGGTCCGTACCGGCTTCGATCAACGGCAAGCCCGCGACCTATCTTTTCGATACCGGTGCGTGGATTTCGGTGATGAGCGAACCTGAAGCGAGGAGACTTGGGCTCGAGATCCGGGCGGGGTCAGGTACGATAGGTGACCCCTCGGGGAAAGGGGTTCGGATTCGAACGGCGGTCGTGAAGGACCTCCGGCTCGGCGCGATGCGGTTCCAAGATGTGTCTTTCGCGATTCTTCCGCACACAGAGCACTTCGGTATTCTCGGGATGCCGATCTGGCTTGCAGTCGGCCATGTGAGGTGGTCGAGCCGCGGGACGTGGGAGCTCGGCGGACGGTCCGAATCCCTCGATCGAGCGTCACGAAACATCGTCTTCTTCGAAAACAGGTTGCTGCTGGCAACAGACGTGTCTGGCACGCGCGTCTTCGGCACTGTCGATACCGGTGCAATCGACACCGACTTGAACGACAACTTCGCGAAGGAATTCACCGCGCTGGTTCAGAACGGACGCCGAGAGACCCGTGAGATCACTGGGCTGGGAGGAACGACGTCAGTCCCCTCGATCACGGTGCCCGAGGTGCCATTTCAGATTGGACCGACGCGGGTTGTTCTTCGACCGGCCCATGTCACGCTGCAACGGACAGCAGCGATTGGCGGGACCTGCTGCATTGGAAACATCGGCCGCGACATTCTGGCGCAAACGGGCGAGTTCGCGTTGGATTTGTCAACGATGGTGCTGCGAGTGCACTAGTGGCACGTGCCAACATCGCTCTGAACTGGCTAACCTTGGCTTGCAGCCGACGGCGGCGGGCGCGATCTTGAGCCGCCGCGGCTCAATCGGGACGTTAGCCATACCAAACGACACGCCGGATGTTTACGCTGGAACAAGTCGTCGTGGGGGCGGTCGTTCGACGAGTATTGCAGCATGTTCGCTCCGGGCAGCGACGATTGTGCGCTCAGGATCCTGGGCTGCGGCGACGGCCCCGCGAGCTTCAATGCCGAAGCGACGCGTCGGGGCATGGCCGTGACATCCTGTGATCCGATCTACCACTGGGACGCCGCGCACATTCGGGAGCGCATCGTTGCGACGTACGACCAGATAATCGACCAGACTCGGCGCGACAGTTACGAGTTCGTGTGGAGTTCGATTCGCTCGGTCGACGAACTTGGTCAGGTTCGGATGGCGGCAATGGATGCATTCCTCAGCGACTACGGGCAGGGACGTGCTGACGGTCGATACATTGAGGC
>DASTDQ010000301.1:0-2597 GCA_035710305.1 Vicinamibacterales bacterium
GCCATCGCACCGGCGCGGCCAATCGTGACCGCAAAGGGGACCGCGATGAGCGTCATCACGATGGTGACGAAGGGGAACGAGATCTTTCGCTGCAGCGCCACCTGCTGCTTGACGACGTCGAAGCCGCTCTGCGCGAGCTGCTGTGTGTAGGCGCGGAGCTGCGTGAAGCTCATGAACTCCGGATCGGGAGGCTCCGTGGAAAAGTGAACCGGTGGTTCCAGCGCCAGGCGAGTCGAGGCAAAGGGTGAAAATTCCGTCTTCTCGCCCTCGCCGAATTCGCGGGTCCAGCCACTCTGGAGGTTCCAGTCGTCGCCCGAATAGACAGCCTGCTCGGCAAAGGTTCTGCGCGTCAGGCGTTGCATGTTGGCGTCGAACTCGTACACCCACAGGCCTGAAAAGTGCCGGGCCTGCGGATTGAAATTCGCGTAGTGATAGATGGTCCCGTCCCGGCCGACCACCCAGCGCCGGCTCAGTGAATCGAAGGTTTCCGGGGTTCCGCCGTCGAGGACGTGACGCAACTCCTTGGCCTGACGATTCGCCGGCCCGCGAACAGTCTGTTCGAGGACGAACAGAAAGGCGCCTGCCGCAATGGCGCCCGCCAGCAGCGGGACGGCGACACGGTAGAGGCTGATGCCGCACGCCTTCATCACGACGAGCTCGCTGTTCTTGGTCAGCAGCGCGATCGCGACGAGCGACGCCAGGAGCACCGACATCGGGACGGCGTAGTAGACGAAGTCTGGTGTCTTGAAGAGCGCGAACGCGAGCAGCATCGACCAGGTGCCGTTGCCCTTGAACACCTTCTCCGACATCTCGACGAACGTGGAGATGTAGAAGAGGCCGAGGAGCGCCAGAACCGACAGACCGAGAATGCGCAGGTAGGTCGCACCGAGGTACCGATCCAGGACGCCGAAGGGGAGCCAGCCTCCACCGAGCACCTTGGTGCCGGCGGCGAGCCGGCGGCGGATCGCCGCCGGTATCGGGATCGGTGCCCGATCCACCATGCGGTCGCGCCACTTGAAGAGCACGACGCCCGCCGCGCCGAGCACGATGTTGGGGAGCCACGCCGCAAGCCATGGGGCGAGGAGCCGCCCCCGGACAGCCGACTGGCCGAAGAACAGCAACAGGTAGTACACGAAGATCACCGCGATGCCGAGCACGAGCCCGGTCATTCGAGCGTCGCGGCGGTTGGTCGCGCCCAGGGCAATGCCGATGAGCCCCATGACGAGGCAGGCGGCGGGAATAGAGAACCGCTTGTGGAACTCGAAGGACACGTTGTCGATCGGACTCCCGGAGGCGCGGAGCTGTGCCATGCGGGCGCGCAGCTCCGGAATGGACATCTCGCGCGCGCCCTTCGGTATGCCGCCAACCGGGAACATGCCTTCGGAGCTCACGCCGAGCACGAGGTGGTCGTCCGGGCCTACGGCGCGGCCCACGGCATAACGCCCGGTGGCTTCGATCGTGTGGCGAGTCCAGTCTTCGAGAACCAGCTCGACGGTCCTGGCGTGACGGTTGACGACGGCGCGTCCGCGCCGGGCAAGGAAGAGGGATGCGCCTTCTCGCTCACGGCTGTCCGCGATGAAGACGCCCTCCCATCCGCCTGTCTTCGGCAGCTCGCGCGCGTAGAGGACGATGTTGGGAAACCCGTCGAAGAAGACTCGAGGCTTGACCTCGTTCTCGGCGCTCGACGCAAGGATGTTGAACGTGATCTGCCTGAACGCCTGGTTCCCGACGGGGATGAGCTCCATGTAGACCCAGGCCGTCGCGGCAGTTGCCAGGAGCGACACGAGCACAACGGGACGCAGGAGCTGCCCGAGGCTGACGCCGCACGCCTGAAGGGCGACGAACTCGCGGTCGGTCGAGAGCCGCCCGAAGGCAATCAACAAGGCCAGCAGGAGCGACATCGGGATCGTGAGCGTCAGGGAGTACGGGAGGAGCGTGGCGATGAGTTGGCCGACGACGAGCAGGGACACGCCCTTGGCGAAATACCGCTCCGCGTACCGCATCAGCTCGGGGATGATGAGCGGAAACGTAAAGACGAGCAGGCCGAGACCGAACGGCGGTGCCAGCTGGCGCAGCAGGTAGCGATCGAGGATCGTCAGCATGCGTCGGACGTCTTATCGGCTTCGATTATACGGATGCGGAGTGACGAGGGGCGGGCTCCTTTAGGGGTCCCATGCCGAGCGATCGGCGGGATTCCCGCGGCAGTACCGTAGAGTCGCATAATACATGTTATGTTAACTATTACGCCTGGGACGGACTGGCGCTGGTCCTATACTTCACCCCTTCTCCGTCCTCTGCTCTTCTTCTCTTATCTGCGGCGTGCCGCCCGCAGTTCGCGGAGAATCGTTTCGAGCGTCTCGATGATCTCGTCCGGGTCCACTCTCGACTTCCGGAAACTGAGTCGAAGGTCGAACGCCTTCGTCGGCGGCTTGAACGCGAACACGTATGGCTTCGGCCGTCCCAGCTTGGCCTTCGCGGTTTCCCTGCGTGCGCTCTGACGCGTGACCGTGCCTTCACCGGCCAGCTTCTCCACGAGCGCCACCATCTTCTTGGGATCGGACTGGCGGACCACCTGCAGCAGCGTCGACTTGGCCGTA
>DASTDQ010000302.1:0-6104 GCA_035710305.1 Vicinamibacterales bacterium
AGCCTCCGTGCTGAACGGCGTCTTTCGCGGACGCTCCCCGGCCACCGCGGTGTACGTGTCGTGCGACCCCACGTCGCTGGCGCGCGACCTCGGGCGGATCACGTCACACGGATACCAGGTCCGCTCGATGCAGCCGGTGGACATGTTTCCCCATACGCCGCACGTGGAAACCGTGGTCGTTCTCGAACGCATTTAGTGACACGCACGCCAACCACAGAGGCACAGAGAACACAGAGAAATCCAAACTCTGTGTCCTCTGCGTCTCTGTGGTCAACGTACGTGACGGAGAACAAACGATGGGATCGCTGATCGAGCCGTCTGGTGTACGATTCGCCCGATGCGCGCACTCGCCTGCTGTTGCCGTCCTCTACTCTTTCTGATGTTCGGCTGCATATCGTTGACCGCGCAGACGGGGGGAGGCACGCCGTTTCGCATCGAGCGGCTCGACCCGGCGCTCGACGCGATCGTCTCGCCCGATGCCAGGCTCGAGGAACTCGCCAGCGGCTTCGCGCTGACCGAGGGACCCGTGTGGGTGGGCGACGGGGAGCAAGGCCACCTCCTCTTCAGCGACAACGCGGGCAACGTCATCTACAAGTGGGAGCGCGGCAAGCCGCTCACCGCATTCCTGGAGAAGAGCGGCTTCACAGGGACGGACAACTCGAAGGTCGGCGCGCAGACGGTGGCGGGCCGCGTGGCCATCCTGCTGATCGGATCGAATGGCCTCGCCCTGGATCCGCAGCAACGGCTGGTGGTCACCGCGATGAACGATCGCACGGTCTACCGGCTCGAGAAGGACGGCAGCCGCACGGTCCTGGCCGATCGCTACGAGGGCAAGCGCTTCAACGGCCCGAACGACATCGTCATCAAGTCGAACGGCGCGATCTATTTCACCGATTCCGTGTGGGGGTTGAGGGGTGCCGCCAACGACCCCGCGCGGGAAATCCCGTACAGCGGGTTCTACCTGGTCAAGGACGGGAAGGTCACGCTGCTCGGCGGCGACAAGGACGCGCCGGGAACGTTTCCCAACGGCATCACGTTGTCGCCTGACGAGAAGTTTCTGTACGTCACCGCGGGAGGCGGCCGGACGATGCGCTATGACATCCTAGCCGACGACACGGTCGCCAACGGCCGGCTGTTCGTCGCGCACGGGTCCGATGGCATGCGCGTCGATCAGAAGGGCAACCTCTACACGACGAGCGGCGGCGGACCTGGCGTGATCCAAATCACGTCGCCGGAAGGCAAGCCGCTCGGGAGGCTGCACCTGCCGCAGCCGGCGAGCGAACCGCGCGTGAGAATCTGCGCCACCAACGTGGCCTTCGGGGACGCCGACAACCGCGGGCTCTACATCACGGCGTGCACCCACCTCTTCAAGATTCGATTGAACCAGCCCGGCGTGCGGCCGGGACGGCGGTAGGCCCGGTTCCCGGCTCCGTCGCCCCCTTTTCATTGCGTCCGACCCGTCGTCTAATAGAAGAGGATCGAGGACATGAAAAGGACCGTCGGCGAAATCGGTTGGGCGTGTCTGGCCGCCGTGCTGCTCGTCATGCTGGCGCCAGCCCCAGGCACCGCGGCCGGAGACACTCGGCTGGCGGATGCCGCCATGCGGCGGGATCTGGCGGCCGTCCGCACGCTGATCGGCCAGAAGGTCGACGTCAACGCCCCCGGCGTGGACGGCACGCCGGCACTCCACTGGATCGTCCGAGTGGACGATGTCGCGACGGCACGCCTGCTGCTTGGCGCGGGCGCGCAGCCATCGCTTCCGAATCGATACGACCTGAGACCGCTGGCCATTGCCGCCAGCAACGGCAGCGCGGCCATGATTGGCGTCCTGCTCGACGCCGGTGCGGATCCGAACGCCCCCGATCCGGCGGGCGATACGCCGCTGATGAGCGTGGCGCGCGTCGGCAGCGTCGACGCGGCGGTGCTGCTCCTCGATCGCGGCGCGACGGTCGACGCGACCGACGCGACCTACCAGCAGACGGCGCTCATGGTGGCCGTCAGGGCGAATCGTCCCGAGATCGTGAAGCTGCTGGTCGCCCGCGGCGCCGGTGTGAACCTGAAGACGAGAGTTGGACGGACGCCTCAATGGGTGCTGCCCAACTCGGTTCCCGGCTTCGGACACGGCATCGGCATCGTCCGCGGCGGACTGCCGCCGCGCGGGTCGCGCGCGCCGATTCCCGGCGGCATGACTCCCCTGCTCTATGCGGCGCGGGACGGCCGAATCGAGATTGCCCGCGTCCTGCTCGACGCCGGTGCGGACGTGAACCTGGCCGACGCCAACGGCATCACGCCGCTCATCGGCGCGATTACGAACAATCATCCTGAGGCCGCCCGCTTTCTGATCGACCGCGGGGCCGACATCAGGGCCGCCGACTGGTACGGCCGCACGCCGTTGTGGGCTGCCGTCGAGACGCGCAACATGGACGTGGACAACGCCTCGTTCGTCAACAGCATCGACCGCGCGCCGTACCTGCCGCTGATCGAGCTGCTGCTCCAGCGCGGCGCCGACCCGAACGTCCGCATGAAGGAGGTGCCGCCGATCAGGCGCGACTTCCTCCGCATCACGGGGTCGCTCGCGTGGGTGGACTTCACCGGGCAGACGCCGTTCCTGACCGCGTCGCTCGCCGGAGACCTTGCGGTGATGAAGATGCTGCTGGCACACGGCGCCGACCCGAACATCCCGACCTTCGGCGGGACGACGGCGCTGATGGCGGCCGCGGGCGTCAACTGGGTCGTCGATCAGACCTACGACGAGGGCCAGGCGGCGCTGCTCGAGGCCGTCAAGCTGTGCGTCGAGCTCGGAATGGACGTCAACGCGGTGAACTCGATGGGGTTGACCGCGGCCCACGGCGCCGCCAACCGCGGCTCGGACGAGATCCTTCGCTTCCTCGTGCAGCAGGGAGCAAAGCTCGATGTCAAGGACGCCGAAGGACGCACGCCGCTTATCTGGGCCGAAGGCGTGTTCCTGGCGACGCATCCGAGCCGGCCCAAGCCCAGCTCGATCGCTTTGATCAAGCAACTGACGCCGTCGGCGCCATGAACGACCGAATCAGTTTTTACGGGCGGATCGTGCCGGTGGCGGCCGCGTCGTGGCTGCTCGCGATGGCGGCCGTGTGGGGCGGCACGGAGCCCGTGGGCGCCGAGCAGCAGCAGCCGCCCAGCGTCGCCGCACCCACCGACACGCCCGCGTTTCTGAAGCAGTACTGCATCGGCTGTCACAACACGCGCGCCAACATCGGCGGACTCGCGCTCGATGCGCTCGACGTGACGCGCGTGGGACCTGCCGCGGAAACGTGGGAGAAGGTCGTCAAGAAAGTACGCACGGGCATGATGCCTCCAAGCGGTGCCCGCCGCCCCGAGCGCGCGGCGCTCGATGCGTTCGCGTCGGATCTGGAAGCGCGGCTCGACAAGGCGGCCGATGTCAACGCGGCGCTGGCGACGCCCGCCCTGCACCGGCTGAATCGCACCGAATACGCCAACGCCATCCGGGATCTGCTGGCGCTCGACGTGGACGTGAACGCGCTGCTGCCCGCCGACGGGTCGAGCCAGGGGTTCGACAACCTGGCCGAGGCGCTGGCCGTCTCGCCGTCGCTCGTCCAGGGCTATGTCTCGGCCGCCATGAAGATCAGCCGTCTGGCCGTGGGCGATCGGACGCTCGCGCCTTCGCAGGTGACCTACGGACCGGCCGCGGGGCTCGCGCAGGATCGCCACATCGACGGGCTCCCCCTCGGCACACGCGGAGGCGTACTGATTCGACATACGTTTCCGCTCGACGCCGAGTACGAATTCTCCCTGGGCGGGCGCGGCGGAGGACCGGGCGGCGGCATCGACATCACGCTCGACGGCGAGCAGGTCAGGCTCACCGGTCGAGGCGTCCGCATGAAAGTGCCCGCCGGCCCGCACACGATCGGCGTCGCTGTCGTCGATCGGCAGCGAGGAGCGGGGATCGACGACATCTACTCGGACTTCCGCGCCGATGCGGCGTTCGCGACCGGGGGAGGCGTGCCGAACCTGGTCATCACCGGACCGCACAACGCGACCGGCCCGGGCGACACGCCGAGTCGAAGGCTGATCTTCACCTGCCGGCCCGCCTCCGCGAAAGAGGAACCGGCCCCCGCCTCCGCCACGGCTACGGCGAGGTCTCGCCGTAGCTCGCAGACGATCGAGGCGAGCGAAGGCGGATGCGCGCGCACGATTCTGTCGGCACTGGCCAGGCGCGCGTACCGCGGGCCGGTCAGCGCGCCTGAAATCGACACGCTGATGGGGTTCTACCAGCAGGGGCGGAAGACGGGCGACTTCGACTCGGGCATCCAGCAGGCGCTGGCCCGCGTCCTGGTGGCGCCGCGATTCGTGTACCGCGCCGAGGAGGAGCCCGCAACCGTACGTCAGGGACAGGCATATCGCCTCAGCGACGTGGATCTGGCGTCTCGCCTGTCGTTTTTCATCTGGAGCAGCATCCCGGATCAGGAACTGCTCGATGTCGCCATCGCGGGGCGGCTGCGCGAGCCGAACGTCCTCAAGCAGCAGCTTGCGCGGATGCTCGCGGACCAGAAAGCTGATGCACTGATCGACAACTTCGCCGGCCAGTGGCTCTATCTGCGGGAGCTCGAGAACATCCAGACGGAAGCCAAGAGCTTCGACGCAAACCTGCGGAGATCGTTTCGACGCGAAACGGAACTGCTCTTCGGCGCCATCGTCCGCGAGGATCGCAGCCTCATCGATCTCCTCGACTCCGACTACACGTTCGTGGACGAACGGCTCGCCCGTCATTACGGCATCCCCAACGTCTACGGCAGTTATTTCCGGCGGGTGACGCTCGGGCCGGACAGCCCGCGCAGAGGCCTGTTCGGCCACGGGAGCATGTTGACGGTCACATCGATCGCGACCCGCACGTCGCCCGTTTCACGGGGCAAGTGGGTGCTCGAGAACCTGCTGGGCACGCCGGCGCCGGTCCCACCGCCGGGAGTGGAGACGAATCTGGGAGGCGAGGAAGGCGCCAAGGCAAGCTCGCTGCGCCAGCGGCTGGAGGCGCACCGGGCGAGCCCGGTGTGCGCGTCGTGCCACCGCATCATGGACCCGATGGGATTCGCGCTCGAGAATTTCGACCTCGTCGGGCAGTGGCGCGAATTCGACGGCCCGGGCCGAATCGATTCGAGCGGTCAGCTGGCCGACGGTACGCCGGTGAACGGACCCGCGGATCTGCGGCGCGCGGTCTTGAGCCGGTCGGATGCGTTCATGACGACGGCAACCGAGAAGCTGTACACGTATGCGCTCGGACGGCCCGTGCACCACGACGACATGCCCACGATTCGCGCCATCGTTCGCAAGGCGGCGGCCAACGGCAACCGGTTCTCGTCGATTGTCACCGGCATCGTCGACAGCGACGCGTTTCAGAAGAGAATCAAGAAGTAGGGGGCAGGGGCAAGGGGGCAGGGAGCAGCAATGTCATTCATCACCAAGGCGCATCTTTCGCGGCGGACGTTCTTGCACGGAGTGGGTGTGACGCTCTCGCTGCCCTTGCTGGAATCGATGATTCCGGCGGCGACGGCGCTCGCGCAGACGGCAGCCCGTCCCCGAACGCGGCTGGGGTGCATCTACTTTCCTCACGGCGCGATCATGCCGAAGTGGACCCCGGCAACCGAGGGCAGCGGCTTCGAGCTCTCCGAGATTCTTCAGCCGCTGAAGCCGTTCCACGGCCAGATCACCGTCGTGAGCGACCTCCGGCACGCGAACGCGTACGGAAGCGGCGCCACTGCGAATCACAACCGGTCGGCTGCCGCGTACCTGAGCGGCGCATTCGCCGAAACGGGAGCACAGCCCTCGCTTGGCATCACGGTGGACCAGATCGCCGCGCAGAAGATCGGACAGGACACGCCGCTGCCGTCCATCGAGTTGACGATCGAGGCACCGAGCCTGAACTGCGGCGACGGCCTGAGCTGCTCTTACCGCGACACCATTTCCTGGCAGGGTCCGCACTCGCCGCTTCCGATGCAGAACAACCCGCAGGTCGTCTTCGAGCGGCTGTTCGGCGACGGGAACACGGCCGAGCAGCGCCGGACGCGGCGCGAGCAGTCGCTCAGCCTGCTCGATTCGGTCGTGGGAGA
>DASTDQ010000303.1:0-2008 GCA_035710305.1 Vicinamibacterales bacterium
TCCACGAAGGCCTCGAGCGCCGGCAGAGCGCCGAGATCGAGCGCGCGCTGTACAGAATCGTCCAGGAAACACTGACCAACATCGCGAGGCACGCGCGGGCCACGTCCGGTCGCGTACACCTTGTCGCCGATGCTGACAAGATCCGCGTCGCGATTGAAGACGATGGCGTCGGCTTCGACCCCGCCGACGCCGAGCGTCCGGGGCGGCGCCGCGGGTTGGGGCTGCTGGGTATTCGCGAGCGCGTGGCGCAGCTGTGCGGAGACGTCCGGATCTACAGTGTGTGGGGCGGGGGAACCCGCATCGAGATCGAAGTCCCCCGAATCGACCGTCCACTTGCGCTCGACGAGGTTCCCGATGACCGGGTCTTCCCGGCCCTGGTCTCGAGTCCTGTGGAGGCGGACCGTGGGTGAGCTCCGAATCCTTCTGGGCGACGACCATGCCATGCTGCGTCAGGGCCTGCGGAAAATACTCGAGGATCGCCGGGATTGGCGCGTGATCGCCGAAGCCGGCAACGGTCACGACGCGGTACGGGAAGCGCTCGCCCTGAAACCTGATGTGGCCGTGCTCGACGTCGGCATGCCCTTGCTGAACGGCATCGAGGCCACCAGGCAGATCGTTCGACGCGTGCCTTCGGTTCGAGTGGTCATACTGAGCATGCACAGCGACGGGGCCTACGTCACGCAGGCGGTCCACGCGGGCGCCCGGGCCTACGTCCTGAAGGACTCGGCCGGCGCCGAACTCATCGAGGCAATCGCCACGGTCGCGACCGGAAGGACGTTCTTCAGTCAGGCGGTTGCACAGGTCGTGTTCGACGATTACGCGCGCGGGTCCACCGACACGGGCGGGTTCGACCGGTATGCCACGCTCTCCGAGCGGGAGCGGGAGGTGCTGCAGCTGGTGGCTGAAGCGCGCACGACCAAAGAGATCGCCGATCTGCTGTCGATCAGCCCTGCGACCGTGGAGACCCATCGCACGCATCTGCTTCAGAAGCTCAAACTGCGGAACGCCGCCGAGGTCGTGCGGTTTGCCGCACGACGCGGAATCATTTCGTAGAGCCGTAGCCGGTAGCCCGAGGCCCGTGGGCCGTAGCCTTGATATAATTCCCGACTAGACCAGTCGGATATGTCGGTGGCAACCTCCGGCGCGCTTCGGACGACCGCCTCGGTGGTCGATTTGATTGGCAATACGCCGCTGATCCGCCTGACGAACTTCGAGGGCGGGCTGCGGAACGTCGAGCTCTACGCGAAGGCCGAGTGGCGCAACCCTGGCGGCTCGGTCAAGGATCGCCCGGCGGCCCGGATGATCGCCGACGGAGAGCGTTCTGGCGCGCTCACGCACGACAAGGTGATCCTCGATGCGACCTCGGGCAACACCGGCATTGCCTACGCGATGATCGGCGCGGCTCGCGGCTACCGGGTACAGCTCTGCGTGCCCGCCAACGTGACCCCTGAGCGCAAGAAGATCCTGCAGGCCTTCGGCGCCGAAATCATCTTCACCGATCCCATGCAGGGCTCCGACGGCGCGATTCTGAAGGCGCGCGCCCTGTACGCGGCCAATCCCCAGCTGTACTTCTACGCGGACCAGTACAACAATCCCGGCAACTGGCTGTCGCACTACGACACCACGGCGCCGGAGTTGATCGAGCAGACGGGCGGCCGTCTCACGCATTTCGTCGCCGGCCTCGGGACGAGCGGTACGTTCGTCGGCGCGGGCCGGCGGTTTCGTGAGTACAACCCCTCGATCCGCTTGATCTCGGTGCAGCCGGACTCACCGCTGCACGCGCTCGAAGGGTTGAAGCACATGGCGACGGCGATCGTGCCGGGCATCTACGATTCGACGCTGGCAGACGAGGACATCGGCATCAGCACCGAGGAGGCGTTCAGCCTGACGCGCCGCCTCGCGAGGCAGGGACTCTTCGTCGGCATCTCGAGCGGCGCCAATCTGGCTGGCGCGCTGAACGTCGCCCGCCGTACCTCCGATGCCGTCATCGTCGTGGTGTTCTGCGACG
>DASTDQ010000304.1:0-7737 GCA_035710305.1 Vicinamibacterales bacterium
CGGGCCCGCGAGCACGGCGAGCGGCAGACGCTGACCGACCAGGAATTCGCGGCGCGCCTGTCGCAGACGCAGAAGCAACTCGACAGCGACAACTCGGACTTCGATCTCGAAACGGCCGATCGGTCCACGGCCGGCCAGGTCGGCTCCGCCACCTCGCCTCCACCGCACTGGCTCGAGCGGCGGAAGACCTCGCGCCGCACGTCGCTCGTGATCGATCCGCCGGATGGCCGCATCCCGCCGATGACGCCCGAAGGGCAGCAGCGTGCACGCGGCGCGCGCGGCACGTTCCTCAACACCGGCTTCCGCGGACCCGAGGACGTGGGGCTCTGGGAACGCTGCATCACGCGCGGCCTGCCGGGGGTGATCTTCCCCACCGTCTACAACGCCAACACCCGCATCGTCCAGGCACCGGGAATGGTCGCGATCACCTACGAGATGATCCACGACACGCGCATCATTCCTCTCGACGGCCGGCCGCACGTGTCGCAGGACGTTCGGCACTACTTCGGCGACTCGCGCGGGCACTGGGACGGCGACACGCTGGTCGTGGACGTGACCAACTTCACCGAGAAGAGCAACTACCGCGGATCGCGCGACACGCTGCACCTGGTCGAACGCTTCACGCGTGCCGGCAATACGCTGCTGTACTCGGTCACGGTGGACGATTCGAAGACGTGGACGAAGCCGTGGACAGCGGCCCTCACGCTCGAACAATCGGATGGCCTGTTCGAGTACGCGTGCCACGAGGGGAATTACGCGATGCGGAACATCCTCAGCGGGGCGCGCGCGGCGGACAGTACAAAGTAGTGGGCAGGGGGCAGGGGGCAGGGGGCAGTCGGGCAGGGCGCAGGGGGAAGGGGGCAGGGGGCAGCGTCGAGTACGTTCCCCAGCTCACCACACTGGTCAAGACGCCGCCCTCGGGCGACGAGTGGCTCCACGAAATCAAGCTGGATGGGTACCGTATCGGCTGCCTGATCGACGGCGGCCGCGTCAGGCTGGTCAGCCGCAACGGCCAGGACTGGACCGGCCGCTTCCCCGAGATCGCCGACGCCGCGCGCAAGCTCCCCCTCGACAGCGCCGTGATCGACGGCGAGCTCGTCGTGCTGGAGCCCGACGGGCGGACGAACTTCGAGGCAATGCAGCGGGCCGCGTCTGGCCGCCCGCCACGCGCGGGCCTCGTCTACTTCGCGTTCGACCTGCTCCGCCTCGATGGCGAGCGCATCGATCGCCTGCCGCTCGAGACGCGGAAGGCAAGGCTCTTGAAGCTGGTTGGCGACGGGAAGACCGGACGGATCCGGTACACCGAGCACGTGCAGGGACGGGGCAGCGAGTTCTTCGAGCAGGCGCGCCGGCTCGGGCTCGAAGGCGTCATCTCCAAGCGCCGGGATCTGCCCTACCAGCCGGGAACGCGTGACGGCTGGCGGAAGACGAAGTGCCTCAAGCAGGAGCGCTTCGTCATCGGCGGCTTCACCGATCCCGAAGGCTCGCGCGCGGGCTTCGGCGCGCTGCTCGTCGGGCGCCGCGACGGCTCGCGGCTCGTCTTCTCCGGCCGCGTCGGCACGGGCTTCTCGCACGCGCTCACGCTCGACCTCCGGCGCCGGCTGGACGCGCTCGCACGGAAGACGCCTCCATTCGACCCGCCTCCGCCGCCGCAGTTCGCGAAGAACGCACACTGGGTCGAGCCGTCGCTCGCCTGCGAGGTCACGTTCATCGAAAGGACCGATGCGGGCGTGCTCAGGCATCCGTCGTTTCAGAGACTTGTAACTCAAGACTCAACACTCAAAACTCACAACTGGAAGTCATCTCATAAATAGCCGGCATTGGATTGGACACCAGCCGGACGCGTCAGTCGCCGCGCAACGCCGCAATCGGCGCCACCTTCAGCGCGCGGCGAGCCGGGAGGTAGCAGGCCACCAGTGCCACGGCCGCCAACGCGAGGACGACCAGTGCGAGCGTCAGCGGATCCGTGATCGTGACGCCCCACAGAAAGCTGCGTATGACGGGCATCACCATGAGGGACGCGACCACACCGACGCCGAGGCCTGCGGCAATCATCGCCAGCCCTTGCCGGAGCACGAGTCCGAGCACGTTCAACGACTGCGCACCGAGCGCCATACGGACGGCGATCTCGTTCGCGCGCTGGCCGACCGCTTGTGCCATGACGCCGAGGATGCCGATCACCGCAAGCGTGACGGACATCGCGCCGAACACTCCCAACACGGCGGCGTACTGGCTCAATTCCTGGAGCTGGTCCGCGGCGTAGTCCTCCACGGTTCTCGCGCTCGACACGCTGAGCGTGGCGTCGACGTCGCGAACCGCAGCGCGCAGCGCAGGTACCAGCGAGACGGTGTCGCCAGCGGCACGCACGACGAACGTCGTCACGAGCACCTCGAGGCTCATCGTCATGTCCATCCGGTACGGCAGCTGCGTCCGCGGGACGTACACCTGTGGCACGGGCGCTGATTGATAACGGTCCTGTCGGACGTCGCCGACGACACCGACGATCTCACGCGGCGGATCGTTCAGCACGTCTGTCTGCAGGAGCCGTCCGATCGGATTGTCGTTCGGCCAGTACCGTGCGGCCAGGCTCGCGTTGATGATGGCGACCGGGGGCGTGGATTGTGCGTCCTGGCGCGTAAACGTCCGTCCCTGGAGCACGCGAATCTGCACGGTCTCGAAGTAACCGGCGCTGACCGGATACCACTCCGCCGACCAGGGCTCGCGATCGTCGGCCAGGGCCAGCCACGAATCCTTCCGGAACAGCACGCGCCGCGGCGTTCCTCCCAGCGGCGGCGGCGTCGTCGCAGCGACGGACTGAACTCCGGGCACCGAGGCAAACCGCTCCCGCAGCCGCTCGGTGAGGTCGCTGAAGCGTGAATCGAATTCGACGAGCAGCCCGCCCGCAGGCGTGTTCGCCAACGTGTTGCGGTAGAGCGCGCGCGGCATCGGAATCTCGAGCGCGAGCAGCCGTTCGGGGTCGATCCCGGTGTCAACCGCATTCAAACGCAGCAGGCTCCGGGTGAGAAGCCCGGTGGCGACGAGCAGCACGAGCGCCAGAGCCACCTGCGCCACCACGAATGCCCCACGAAGCCGACTGCGCGTCCGGCCCGCGGTCGCGCCCCGTCCAGCGTCGCGAACGACCTCCACCACGTCGAGACGCGAAAGCTGCAGCGCCGGCAGGATGCCGAAGACGAGCGCCGTCGCCAGCGAGACGACGATGGCGAAGCCGATCACCGTCCAGTCGAGCGTCACGTTCTGGAGATCGCGATAGGCGGACAGTCCGGTGTTGACGAACGCTCGCAGCCCGATCCACGCGAGCACGATGCCCAGCACGCCGGCGGCGCATGACAGCAGCACGTTCTCGGTCAGCAACTGGCGCAGGATGCGGTTGCGCGAGGACCCGAGCGCAGCCCGTACGCCGAGCTCCTTCTGGCGAGCGACTGCCTGCGACAGCAGCAACCCGCCCACGTTGGCGCACGCAATCAGCAGGAGGAGAAAGACCGCGCCCTGCAGCACGAGCACCGGTTGCCGCAGATAGCCGACATAGACCTCGCGGAGCGAATCAATGGTCAATCCCCACCCTTGATGCATCGGCAGGTCCTTGCCCAGGGGCCGCTCCAGTGTCCGCAGGTCGGCCTGCGCGTCCTCCAATGTGGCGTTCGGACGCAGTCGGGCGAACATATTGAACGGCCGGTTGGGGCTGCGGAGCGCCCGGGCGAGGTTCTCGTCCGTCTGCTGGATCCAGAGGTCCACATCGGGTGTCAGCGTCCGGTAGCCGGGAGGCGTGACGCCGATGACAACGCCTCGCATCGCGTCGAAGCGCATCGTCTGTCCAAGGACGTCGGGGCGGCCGCCGAAGAGCCGCTGCCAGACTCCGTGAGTGATGACAACGCCCACCTCCAGGTCATCGGGTCGGAACCAGCGGCCGATGACCGGCTGCACGCCAAAGACGTCGGCGAGTCCCGGCGACGCCCACCCGACCTGCAGCCACTCGCGTTGCGCATCATCCGAATCGCCGACGGCGGCGGTGATCCCCGTGAGGCGGAGGACGCCCATCCGCTCGAACACGCGGTTGTGCTCGCGGATGAAGAAGTAGCCGCCCGAATTGGTCCCCAACTTCTCGTCTGGCTGGTTGGGCGGCGTGAACCGCACCATCGCGATGCGATCGGCGTCTGGATACGGGAGCGGGCGCAGGAACGCCGCGTTGACCAGGCTGAAGATCAGGGCATTCGCGCCGATCCCGAGTGCCAGGCAGGCGATGGCCGCCAGGGCGAACGTCGGGCGACGGCGAAACGCCCGCAGGGCGTAGCTGCCGTCCGCGACCACGTCTTCGAGCCAGCGGAACTGCCAGGCGGCGCGGCTCTCTTCCGCCACGCGCGTGCGCGAACCGAATTCAGCGACAGCACGCAGGCGGGCCTCGGGCCGCGGATAGCCTTGCTGCTCGAGCTCGTCGACACGGCTTTCGACGTGAAACTGGAGTTCTTCGTCGAGCTGCCGATCGAACCGTCCTTTCCGGGGCAGGTAGCCGAGGCGATGCAGGAACGTGCGCCACGTGTTCATGAGGGACAAGGCTCCTACGCTTCCCGCAGTACAGCGGCGATGGCGTCGGCGATGGCGTTCCACCGAGTCGCCTCGCGTTCCAACTGCCTGCGACCGGCGCGCGTCAGCCGGTAGTACTTCGCTGTCCGGTTGTTCTCCGTCATGCGCCACTCCGACGCAATCCACCCCTGCACCTCGAGCCGGTGCAGAGCGGGATACAGCGAGCCTTCTTCGACCCGCAGGACGTCCTTCGACACCTGCTGGATGCGGCGCGCGATGGCAAACCCATGGTTAGGCCCGGTCGCCAAGGTACGGAGGATGAGGAGGGGCAACGTGCCCTGCACGAGTTCGCCGGAGCCCGCCTTTCCCATAGATGCTTGATGCGAGACACTAGCGCGAGGCACCGCTCATGTCAAGCATCTAGGGGAACGTCATCCTCACGCCGCGAACTCCGTCGAGCTCACCTCCACTTGAAGATGCGGAGGGCGATGACGAACGGCACGAGGGTCCAGGCCGACAGAATCGCGATCTCGTCCCACACGCCCGCCAGCGTGGCGCCCTCGAGGATGACGCCGCGCATCGCATCCACCAGCGCCGTGAGCGGGAGCGCCTGAATGACCGGCTGCACCGCATCCGGGAAGTTCGATGACGAGAAGAACACGCCGCTCAGCACCCACATCGGCACGGTCGTCGCGTTCATCAGGCCCGAGGCGGCCTCGAAGGTCCGCGCGCGGCTGCCGACGAGCAGCCCGATCGATCCAAAGGCGAACGCGCCGAGGACGGCGATGGCGGCGATGTTGACGATGGAGCCGCGGATGGGCGTCCCGAACGCGATCGCGACGAACGCCAGCGGCACGGCAACCTCCGGACCGAGGAACACCAGGCGCGACAGCATCGGCGCCATCAGGAACTCGCTCTTCTTCATCGGGCTGGCCGCGAGCCGCTTCAGCAGCTTCCGCAGCCGCGCCGTTACGGTCATGAACCCGATGCTCCAGATGCCGTTGTTCATGATGCCGAGGCTGATGATGGCGGGGACCAGCCAGTCGACGTAGCGCGACCCGGGCACCGCGATCCTGTCTTCGCGCGCCGTCCACGGCTCCGGCCGGCCACCGGCCCGCTTCAACGCCTCGTCCACGACGAGGCGCGCGACACGGCTTTCCTCCCGCGCGGGATCGAAGCGATAGGCCGGCGGCGTGCTGGGGACGACGATCAAGTGCACCTCGCCGTCGCGGAGGGCGCGCAGCTCGTCGGCGGCGGACACGTCGCGTATGGTGATGTCCTTCGACCCGGAAAGCGCCTGCCGCAGAGGCTCGGACGCGGGTCCGGGCTCGACGCCCACCCGCACCGGCGTAGAGCCGCTCGCGGGAAACGCGATGGCCATCGCGATCGACAGGACGATCGGGAAGAAAAACGTCCAGAAAATCGCCTCGGGCTCGCGGACGAACTCGCGCAGCCTTGCCAGCGTCAGCTCGACGAGCGGATGGAACGCGCCGCCGCGGCTGACGGGCCCGACAGGATCAGACCCCTTCACAGTCTTGCGCATGGGGTCTGACCCCGATTGAGTCGGCGGGGGCGCCAATTCAGTCGTCACGGAGATGCCGTCCTGTCAGGGACATGAACACGTCTTCGAGCGTACCTTCCTGGACGATGACCTTCGGCGCAGCGAGCGAGGTGATGAGATCTTTCGGCGAGCCCTCGGCGATGACGCGCCCGTGGTCCACGATCGCCACGCGGTCGCAGAGCACCTGCGCTTCGTCCATGTAGTGAGTCGTGATCAGTACCGAGCCGCCGCTCGCCCGGTAGCGGCCCAGCACCTCCCAGAGCTGACGGCGCGCCTGCGGATCGAGCCCGGTCGTCGGCTCGTCGAGAAACAGGAGGTCGGGGTCGCCGACCAGCGCACAGGCGACCGAGAGACGCTGCCTCTGCCCGCCCGAGAGCTTGACCACCCAGCTGCGGCGCTTGCTCTCGAGCTCGACGATCGAGAGCAGCTCGTCGATCGTCTTGCCACGGTCGTAGAAGGACCGGAAGAGCCGGATCGTCTCCTCCACGGTCAGCTTGTCGGTGAATTGCGTTTCCTGGAGCTGAATGCCGAGCCGCTGCCGAAGCTCGCGCTCGTGGGTGTCCCAGCGGAAGCCGAGCACCTCCACCTCGCCGCCGTCGGGCGCGAGCAGACCCTCGAGGATCTCGATCGTCGTCGTCTTTCCTGCCCCGTTCGGCCCGAGCAGGCCGAAGCACTCCCCGCGCCGCACGTCGAGCGACAGGCCGTCAACGGCGACAACGTCGCCGTAACGCTTGCGGAGATCGTGGCACCTGACGGCGAGATCCATAGTGGGCGTGATCGGTGTCACTCAAAACGCAAAACTCAAAAGTAACTCAAAACTGAGTGTCACAGGGAGTTCAACGAGATCGCCTTTGCGTCAACTTGCCAGGATCATCGCTGCGATTATAGTCAGCACGAAAAGGAACGGGCTGTAGACAGATCGTCGTTACACGTGTTGACCGCGAGGTTCCCAGTTTTGACCTCGAGTGTTGACTTCGAGTTTTGAGTTTTGAGTTTTGAGTTTTGAGTTAGACTGACTCGAGTGCCAGACACGGTGATTGTCGCCGCTCCTGAATACCTGTCAGCGCTGCAGGAGCTTGGCGAGTTCGGTGAGGCGCTGGCGTTCTCGGATGCCGACGCCCTGAAGGCGCTCGACGCGATCACCCGCGAGCGTCCGAAGGTCATCGCACTCGAAAAACAGTTCGCGGCCACCTCCCGCGGAGCGGCGCTCATCAAGCGCATCAAGGCCGACCCGAAACTGCGCGGCTGCGAGATCCGCGTGGTATCGCACGAAGGCGACACCGACGGAGTGCCACAGCCCGACACCGCCCCCGCTCCCCCGCCCGTCAAGCTGGACCAGCGCGGGACGCGCCGGGCTCCGCGCGTCCGCGTCGTGGACGGCGTCGAAGTACTGATCGACGGCAACCCGGCCATGCTCGTGGACCTGTCGGTCGCCGGCGCGCAGGTGATCTCGCCCACCATCCTCAAGCCGAATCAGCGCGTCCGCATGATCCTTCCCGAAGAGCGGCCGATCCGCTGCGTGGCGGGAGTGGCGTGGGCGGCCTTCGAGATGCCGAAGACCGGGCCCCGTTATCGCGCGGGCATCGAGTTCTTCGACGCCGAGACCGACAGCGTCGATCGCTTCATGTTGCAGCACA
>DASTDQ010000305.1:0-12927 GCA_035710305.1 Vicinamibacterales bacterium
ACTTCCCTTTCAACTCGGTGTAGGCGATCTCCAGGTTGGCCTGCGCGCTGCCAAACGCGGGGTTGACGCTCACGACGTAGCCCTTGTACTTCGGGTCGACCGTGTACTCCTTCGCGGCCTGCTCGACCGTCTTTCCCGCCTGCATGGACGCGCGCGCGTAGTTGACGAAGTCCCGCGTGAAGTTCGCGTACTCCTTCAGCTCGTTGATGCTCGCAACCGGAATGTGCCCCGGGATGACTGTGTCCACGTTCGGCACGGCGGCCGCCCTCGCGAGCGAATCGGGCTGCCCCACGACGCTTCCGCCGTTGCCGGCATCGACGTAGGGAAGCGCCTTCCACGCAAACATGTCGCCGGCGTGCATCGTCCGCAGCGCCGGGAAGACGATGAAGGTGTCGCCGTTGGTGTGGCCGCGGCCGAAGTGATACAGGTCGATCCGATCGCTGCCGGAGCCGAGCGTCAGCGTGGTCGTGTAGGTCCGCTTCGGGAGGAATTTCGCGTTGTCGCCGCTATACTCCGCCTTCGCCATGCTCGCCCTGGCATTCTCGTGAACGATGCTCTCGACAGTAGTGCCGAAGAACAGGTTGCCGCCCGTGTGATCGCCGTGGGAGTGCGTGTTGATGATGCGCGTGACCGGCTTGTCGGTGACCGTCTTGATCCTTTCGAGGATGGTCGGGCCGAAGCCGGGCAGCTTCGTATCGACGAGCGTGACGCCGGTCTCCGTGATGAACACCGCGGTGTTGCCGCCCGAAAACAGCGCCTGGTTTTCCGCGCCGGAGCCGGTGATCACGTAGAGGTTGCCCCTGACCCTTTCGATACGGGCCGCCGCCTTCGCTTCGGCCGATGGCCCCTGGGGCGCCTGCCCCGACGCGACGATGGACAACGCTCCAACCGCAATCAACGTGCCGAGCACGAGCACTCGCTTCATGACGTCGCTCCGGCGCTCATTCTAGCGCCGTCATTCAATCACCGCGGGGCTAATTCGATCACGCGGGGGCTGAAGCCCCCGCCCTACGACGGTCGGGCGTTGGCCGCCCCGCAGCCGTAGAGCGCACGCTTCAGCGTGCGCGATCACGCGGTACGGCCTCGTTCGATGAACGGGCACGGGCATTGCTCCTCGCCACGCGTGGGTGTCCATGCGGCTCGCCGCTTGTCGGATTTTTCCTACCAGGGGCCGCATTCGTACTCGGTTACCTGCTGCACCTTCGCGCGCCGTCCGTCGTTTCAGCACGATGGGATCGTTGCCTCGTCGTCTGAGCAGCTCCTGCAACTGTCACTGCAGGAACACTTCGCAGTTCTTGCGTACTGCTTCATGCCAGACCATGTTCACTTGCTGGTCGAGGGACTGCAGGCATCGAGCGACCTCCGCAGGCTGATGGCGCGGTGGAAGCAGAGGACTGGGTACGACCACTCACGGGCAACGGGGGAGCGCCTGTGGCAGGCCGGCTTCTTCGACCACGTGCTGCGGGAGGAAGAGGATCGCCTCTCCGTTGTGGCCTACATTCTGGCGAACCCTGTGCGGGCCGGGCTCGTGACGCACCCGTCCGATTACCCGTCGTGGGGATCGAGTGTGTGGACCCGGGCGGAGTTGATCGAATCGCTGTTCAACCGCCACGGAGGCGAGAGCGACAACCACCGCGGGGGCTGAAGCCCCCGCTCTACGACGGTCGGGCGCTAGCCACCCCGCAGACAATCGCCGCGGGGGCTAAAGCCCCCGCTCTACGACGGTCGGGCGTTGGCCACCCCGCAACCGTAGAGCGCACGCTTCAGCGTGCGCGGATCGGCCCAGCGTGCGCCGAGCGGCCCAGCGTGCGCGGATCAGGGGCGCGTCAGCGCTTCGCCACGGCCTTCGCGAGGATCGCACCGGCGATTCGGGGCAGGGGCAGCACTTCGTCCACGGCGCCGCGGTCGATGGCGGCCTTGGGCATGCCGAAGACGACCGAGGTCGCCTCGTCCTGCGCGATGGTCGCCGCGCCGGCGCGCTTCATCTCCAGCAAACCCTCCGCGCCGTCGTCCCCCATCCCAGTCATCAGGACACCCACGGCGTTGCTCCCGGCCGACTGGGCAACCGATCGGAACAGCACGTCCACGCTGGGCCGGTGCCTCGACACGAGCGGGCCGTCCACGACCTGGACGGCGTACTGAGCGCCGTTGCGGACGATCGTCGTGTGCCGGTTTCCCGGAGCGATGAGCACGCAGCCCGGCCGGACTCGATCGCCGGTGGACGCCTCTTTCACGTCCACCTGGCAGATCTGATTCAGCCGCTCCGCGAAGCCCGCCGTGAAGACCTCGGGCATGTGCTGTACGACGACGAGCCCGGGCGAATCGTGCGGAAGCGTCATGAGCAGCGTGCGGAGCGCCTCGGTTCCTCCTGTCGAGGTCCCGACCGCGACGACCTTGTCCGTCGTGACCCTGAGCGAGCGGCCGGCCATCGTCGGGAGGACGGCGTCCGCCGTGTGACGCCGCTCCACCTGTGACACCGCCGCGCGCCTCCGCGGCCGCGCCTGAGCGGCGCCGCGCACCTTGTCCACGAGCATGATGGCCGATTCGTACAGGAAGTCCTGAATGCCCACCGCGGGCTTCTGCACGACGTCCACGGCGCCGTACTCGAGGGCCCGGAGCACGGTGTCCGCCCCGCCTTGCGCGAGGGCAGAACAGACCACGACCGGGATCGGCTCGTCCGCCATGATCTGCTGAAGGAACGTGAGCCCGTCCACGTGCGGCATCTCGATATCGAGCAGGATCACGTCCGGCCGGCGCTGTTTCATCTTCCCCACAGCGATGAGCGGGTGCGCGGCCGTCTCGACGTGAATCCCCGCTTCGCGCGACAGGACAGTCGTCATCACCTGCCGCATCACGGCGGAATCGTCCACGACGAGGACGCTCAGCGTCTTGGCTGCGTGCGTCGGTGTCATGCCGGCGTTCCTCCTCGATGTTCTCAGGGCGTACGTCCGGGGTCCCGTGTCCGCTCGCCCACGCGGGCGTATACATTCGGGCCGACGCTCTCGAGACGATCCGAGATGGTGGCCGTCGTCTCGGCGTAGCCCATGAACAGGTAACCGCCCGGCGCCAGATGCGTCAGCAGTCGATCGATGACCCTCGACTTCGATTCGCGATCGAAGTAGATGAGGACGTTGCGGCAGAAGATCAGCTCGAACTGACCGGTGACCGGATACACCGCATCGTTGAGATTGAGCCGCGCGAAGCTCACCACGTCGCGGAGCTCCGGACCCGCCTTCATCCTGCCGCTCTGGCTGCCGGTTCCCTTCAGCATGAAGGCCCTGCGGTATGACGCGGGGATGTCGGACGACTTCTCAATCGGCCAGACGCCGGCGCGGGCCAGGGCGAGGACCTTGGTGGACAGGTCCGTCCCGACCACTTCAACCCGCCACCCGGCGGACGGCTGAAACCGGTTGAGCAACGCCATCGCCAGCGAGTACGGCTCCTCGCCGGAGGAGCAGGCGGCGCTCCACGCTCGAATCCGCCTGACGCCTTGCCCGTCCATTTCCGACTCGAAGCGGGCAAAGGCGTGTTCGTCGAGGAACTGCCACTGGCGAGGGTCGCGGAAGAACTGGGTTTCGTTCGTGCAGATGCGATCGAGCAGGCACCCGCGCTCCTCGACCTGGTCGGGATCGGCCACGATGCGGTAGTACTGCTCGAAGGACGAGAGGCCCAGCTCTCGAAGCCTTCCGGCCACCCGGCTGATGAACAGCGATTTCTTTCCGTCCCCGAGCGCGATTCCGGCTTCGCGGTAGATGAGCGCCCGGAACCGCTCGAACAAGCCGTCGTCGATCTCCCGGACGTGGACCTCGACGGCGGGAACGGGCCGGGCCGGGCTCACGATATCTGGGCCTCTCGAGCCGCCGCGGCCGCCTGCTGCGCCGTCTGGGCGCCCGCCGCCGGAAGGACCGGGGCATCGGCAGAGGAGAGGATCTCGTCCATGTTCAGCACGAGGACGAACTTGGTCCCGATCTTGGCCATGCCTTCGAGGTACTCGAGCCGGATGCCGGTGCCGAACGCTGGTGCAGCCTCGATGTCCTGCGGCGAGAACTCGATGACCTGGTTCACCGAGTCCGCCACGATGCCCATCGTGGCGCGCTCGCCGAGAATCGTCGTTTCCATGATGACGATGCAGGTGCGGCGGCTGACCGGGTGCACCGGCAGGTTGAACTTGACGGACAGATCGACGACGGGCACGACGCTCCCGCGCAGGTTGATGACGCCGCGGATGTAGGGAGGTGTCGCCGGGACCTTGGTGACGATGCCGTACTCGATGATCTCCTTGACGCCCAGAACGCCCACGGCGTACTGCTCGTCGCCCAGGAAGAACGTCAGGTACTGGCGCTGGCCGACCGGTCGTTCGTCGCTTGACATCTGGAACCTCTAGAACCTCTGGAACTCGGAGTCCACGGCAGACGGATCGACCGCCGCGCTGGCCTTCGCGGCGCGTTCCGCGACCAGGCTGTGCAGCGCCGCGGCCTGCGTCGCCGACGCGAGCGCCGATCGATGCGCGTCGCGCGAGTGACCGGACTGGCCGTTGTGCCCGTGGGCCCCGTTGACCTTGAAGAAGGAGATGAGCTGCTGCAGGCTCTCGGCCTGGGACGCCACTTCCTCGGCCGTTGACGCCAGTTGTTCGCCGGCCGCCGCATTCCGCTGCGTGACCTGATCCATGTGTCCGATGGCCTTGTTGACCTGGCTGATGCCGGAGGCCTGCTCGCGCGAGGCCGCCGCGACTTCCTGCACGAGGTCGGCGGTTTTCCGGATGGCGGGAACGAGCTCGGACAGCAGGCTTCCCGATCGCTCCGCCGTTCTCACGCTGGAAGACGCCAGCGAGCTGATCTCGCGCGCCGCCGACTGGCTGCGCTCGGCAAGCTTGCGCACCTCGGCGGCGACGACGGCGAAGCCCTTGCCGTGATCGCCCGCGCGTGCGGCCTCGATGGCCGCGTTCAGCGCGAGCAGGTTCGTCTGGTAGGCGATCTCCTCGATGATGGACACTTTCTCCGCGATCGACTTCATCGCGGTCACCGTCTCCCGAACGGCCTGTCCGCTCTCCTCGCCGTCCTTGACGCCCTTGGACGCCATCTGTTCCATCTGGCGGCTGTTGTCGGCGTTCTGCGAGATCGACGCGTTCATCTGCTCGATGTTCGAGGTCGTCTCCTGGACGCTCGCCGCCTGCTCGCTCGTGCCACGGGACAGGCTTTGCGTCGTGGCCGAGACCTGCGCGGAGGCCGCGGCGAGATTCGCGGCGCCCGCGCGCACCTCGGACACCACTTCGAGCAGCTTCGAGATCATGGAGTTGATCGCATCGGCCACCTGCCCGACCTCGCTGTGGTTGTCCACCGCGACCCTGGCGCCGAGGTCGCCCGCCGCGACGCCCTCCGCGGCGCGGGCCAGCTCCCGCAGCGGCCTGCTGATGCTCCGGCTCAGGCGCAGGCCGAACAGCACGGCCAGCAGCACCGATACCATCACGATCACCGTCATGATCGACGTCTGAGCGACCAGCTCCAGCTGGGCGTCGTTTTCGACGATCAGGTCGCCGAGCGCGCTCACCATCTGGTCCGCCCTGATCTCGGATTCGTTCAGCGAGACGTTGACGGCTTCGTTGACCTGCTTTGCCGAGACGAGCGCGGCCACGTCCTGGAACGTGCCCTCGTAGCCGAGGCTCTTGGCCTTCACCTGCTCCAGGCTCGCGGCTCGCTTGGCGTTGCCGCTCTCCCTGGCCTTCCTGATCTCGGCGTCGATCGCGGAGGCGACGGCCTGTCCGAGCCGTTCGTGGTTCTGACGATGCTTCTGGTCGCCGGAGAGGATGTAGTTCTTCTCCGCCGCGATCTGCCTGAGCATGTCCACCTGGATCACGGCGAACCGGCCCGCCTCGCGCGCCGACGTCGTGATCACGTTGGCGTCTTCGCGGAGCTGGCGCACGTTCGCGCTCCCGATGAGGCCCACGGCCGCCACGAGCAGGGACATCAGCACGAACGCTCCGGTGAGCTTCTTGCCGATCGTCCAGTTCCGAAACATGCCTTTCATCGCCCCTCTCCTTCACTCCTCATGACACTGCGCCGTCGCCGGTCCAGCCCTGCGTCGTCGTGCCGGGCGCCGGAAGACCGCTCTCGGACGCCGCGTGTCTCAACGCCGCACGCATCAACCCATCCACCTCGAGAATCAGCGCCACCCGGCCGTTGCCGAGAATGGCGGAGCCGGACACGCCGGGCAGCTCGCCGAGAACCCGGTTGAGCGGCTTGATGACGGTCTGGCTTTCACCGAACAAGCGATCCACCACGAGGCCGACGCGCTGATCGTGGTGGCGGAGGACCAGTACGTTCTCCCGCTCCGGCCGATCGCCGCCGAGCCTGAAGCAGTCGCGCAGCCGCAGGTACGGCAGCGCCTGGCCCCGCAGGTTGATCACGCCGCGGCTGGACTGGTCGGCCCGGTTGGCTTGCGGAAACTCGATGCACTCGACCACCGCGTCGAGCGGCATCACGTAGGTTTCGTCCTCGACGCCGACCGAGAAGCCCCGGATGATAGCGAGCGTGAGCGGAAGGCGCAGCGTGAAGGACGTGCCCGCCCCGGCGCGGCTCTCGATCGAGATCGAGCCGCGAAGCTGTTCCACGTTGCGGCGGACCACGTCCAGGCCGACGCCGCGGCCGGAGTATTCGGTCACCTCCGACGCCGTCGAGAAGCCGGCGTCCAGAATCAGGCGGAACAGATCGCCGTCCGGCAGTTTCTCGACGTCGGTGCCGTAGCCCATGGCGCGCGCGCGCTCGATGACCCTGGCGCGATCGAGCCCCGCACCGTCGTCCTGGACGCGGATGACGATGGACCCGCCTTCGTGCCAGGCCTGCAGGAAGATGCGGCCGCTCGAGGGCTTGCCGAGCGCCCGGCGCTCCTCGGGCATCTCGATGCCATGATCGAGGGCGTTCCGGATGATGTGGGTCAGCGGATCACGCAGGTGCTCGATGACGTTCATGTCGACGTCGACGTCCTCGCCCGAGAGCTCGAGATATGCCTGCTTGCCTTGTGCCGTCGCGACGTCGCGGATCGTCCTCACGAACTGCCGGAACGTCGGCCCGAGCGGCACCATGCGCACCTTCATGACTTCTTCCTGAAGGTCCATGAACAGCCGGTCGGCGGCGCGGTGCACCTCGAGGATCTCCTCGGTTCGACGCATCCGGTCGTGTCCGTCCAGCAGGTCGGCCAGCCGCTCGCGGGCGACGGCGATCTCCCCGGTCAGGTTCACGATGCGATCGAGCTTCTCGATGGCGACGCGCAGCGTCCGTGAGCGCCCGTCGTGCAGATCCCGCCAGCGGCGTCCCGTGCCGATGCGACGGTCGCTCTCCCGCCGCTCGCTGCCGGCCTGCAGGACCGACCCGTCGCCGACGAGCGCCAGACTCGCCTCGACCCGCAGGTCCTCGAGCAGATCGACGTGCTCGCGCAGGAGCGCGTCGGTTCCCTTGACGGCGTCGGCCACGAGCCGCCGGAGCGCATCCACGGCCTCGAGCAGCGTGGTCGCCAGCGGCGTGGTCAGGACGTTGGCGCCGTTTCGCAGCCCGTCGAGCACGTCCTCCACGCCGTGCGCGAACTTCGCCAGCGCGGAGAACCCGAGCCCGGCGGCGTTGCCCTTGATGGTGTGCGCCGCTCGGAAGATGGCCTGCAGCGTCTCGGCGTCGGCGGGCGTCGATTCGAGCTGCACGAAGCCCACTTCCATCTCACGAAGGTTCTCCTCGGACTCGGCGCTGAAGATCTGCACGAGCTCGACGTGATCGATCGGCATCTGATCCATGTCAGAGCGTCCTCACCCACGCCGAGCCGTCGTGTGTCTGAAAGATCAGCTTTCGCCCGCGTTCCCCCTCGACGTCCTCCGCCACCAACGGGATGCCCTCGTCGAGGAGCACGGCGCGCGCCACGGCAACGTTCTGCGTGCCGAGATGCCACCCGCTTTTCTGGAAGGACCGCAGCACGCAGGCGCCGCCAAACAGCTTGGCCTGCAGGCCGTTCCGGCGGCCTCCGGCGGCGAGGACCGCGTCGATGAGCGCCCTCATCGCGGCCGTGCCGTAGCGGGTCACCCTCGCACCCTGCGCGGCGCCGTGAGGAAGCAGAAAGTGGTTCAGCCCGCCGATGCCGGCGGCGGGGTCCCATATCCCGACGGACACGCAGGAGCCGAGGACGGTCGTCACCCGGCAGGGCGTCCGCGACACGAGCAGGTGACCCGCGTGCAGGTACACGGACTCCAGGTTTCCCACGCGGGGAAGCGGAGCCCACGCCGCGTCCGGGCCCGGCGCCGTTGACGCTTCGGACGTTCGCGAACTCACATCGACGCTCCCGGAGATCTCTGGGACTCGGCGTAGAGCCGGGCAAACACCAGCGCCACAGCCACGTGCGCGGTGAGCGCGTCGAAGAGCTCGAGATCGCTCGTGTCGAACCGCCCCTTTTGCGGCAGCAACCGGAACACCGCCAGCACGGCAATCACCCGTTCCCCGAGCTTCAGCGGAATGCACGCCGACAGCGTCTCGTCGCCGGTCCCGTCGGCCGATCCTCCCTCGAGCCTGATCAGCGCTTCGCCCGTCAGCGCCACCGCGCCGATCGCTCCCTCACCGATGCGCACGTCCTGGTACGCGGAGGGATCGATGCCTTCGAAAGACAGGAGCGTGAGGCGGCCCTGCGCCGCGTCCACCTCGAAGAGCGCCATCTCCTCGGAGCCGACGAGCGTGGTCACGATGTCGCGAACCGTGGAGAGCACTCCGCGCCGGTCGAGGGCACTGTGCACGCTGTTGACGGCCACGTAGAGGCTCGCGAGCCTGGCCGTGTGATCTTCGCTGCCGGTCTGCTGGGCCGCGAGGAGCGCCCGCAGCTTCTGGTTCTCATCCTGGAGCGACCGCACGTAGTCCGATGCCGGACCGTCCTCGGGATCCGCGTCGGATGAGAACGACTCTCGCGTGTGTTCAGTGGACATCGTCGCCTCTGTTCGCGGGGGCTGAAGCCCCCGCTCTACGTCCTAGTCCCCGAGAAGGTTGCGGACCTTGGAGAGCAGCTCCGGCCCGTTGATCGGCTTGGTGACGTAGTCGTTGCAGCCGACCTTGAATCCGGTCTCGACGTGGTGGCCTTCTCCCCTCGTCGTGACCATGATCACGGGGATCGATCGGGTGGACTCGCGCCGGCGTATCTCCTGACACGCCTCGAAGCCGTCCATGTTGGGCATGACGACGTCGAGGATGATCAGGTCCGGCGTGTGGTCCACCGCCTGCCGCACCGCCTCGCGGCCGTCCCGGGCGAGCACGACGTCGTACGCGCTCTGGGCCAACAGCATCCGCTCCAACGTCAGCGCCGTTTGCGAGTCGTCCACGAGCAGGATCTTCTTGCGCACGCTCATCCCCTCCTACGCGAGCACCCGAACCCGCATCGGTGATTCGTTCAGGGACACCATCAGGCTGGCCAGCTCGGCACGCCCCGGAGCCTCGACCAGCGGGTTCCATTCGACCGCCATCCTGGTCACGGCCGGCACACGCAGCTCGAAGAGCGACGCGTCGCCGAGCCTGCTCAGGCAGGCGCCGCACACCATGTTGGTGAACTCGCCGACGCCGTCGAACATCTGCGCGTCCTCGAGCGTCTCGTCGGGCGACATGCCCAGCAGCGACGCCACCAGCCAGAAGCCCAGACGTTCCGGCAGCGCGATCTCGACCGAACCCGAGAACGCGCCGGCGAAATCGATGGACGACTTCAGCCACGAGCGGCCGTGTCCGGCCGCACCCCGTACCGGTACCTGCTCGGCGAGCGCGGCAAACTGCCGGGCGTCGCACTTTTCGACGAACACGAAGAACGCGTTCTCGCTCACCTCGACCAGCGCCGTCTGCAGGACGGCGTACAGGTCAGCGGGCGTCAGCCCCGGCGATTTGACAGAGGACATCGCGCACCACCTCCGGACGGAAAGGTTTCTCGACGTACAGGTCCACGTTGAGCTCCCGGGCTTCCTCGCGGCGCAGCTTCGATCCGTCCGTCGAGATGATGATGCGGAGGATGTTCTTCCAGCTGTCTCGCTTGGCGACTTCCCGGAGCAGTTCCATCCCGTTCATGACGGGCATGTTGAGATCCGTGAACAGCGCCTGCACGCTGCAGGTTTCCAGGATCTTCAGAGCCTCCTGGCCGTTCGGGGCCTGGTAGATCGTGCCGATCGGCAGGTCGGCCAGCCCGACGACGCGGTGCAGCAGCGCGCGCATCGTCGCCGAATCGTCCACGATGAGAATGTTCAGCGCCTTCGCCTGCGCTGCCGCTGGTTTGTTCTGACTCATGTCGACTCCTGCGAGTACTTCGTCACTGCCCGGCCGGCGGCTCGTCGATCGTCACCGAGAGCCGCCCGTCCGCCACCGTCAGCGTCGCCCTTCGAGCCTTCGTGCCCCCGACTTCCTCGCCGTCGAGCAGAACGCCGCTCCGCCACAGGACGCTGCGGGCCGCAAGAAGGTTGCGCTTCGCCCACCGATCCGACTCGTCCCGGCCCGGGCACTCCGCCCCGCCCACCAGCCGCACCTTGCAGCGCCGCTTGTCGGCGCCGACGCGCGCGGCCTGCTCGAACAGGAGCACGAGGCCGGTGTCGGCATACGACGCCGGCTCGGACTCGGCCCTCGCCGGGTCCAGCTTCGAGTCGGGCCAGAGAAAGTGCAGCAGGCCCCCCACGCCCGCCGGATCCCACAGGCAGACCGCCACGCAGCTGCCAACGGGCGCGCTCACCAGCACGTCGTGCGCGCTGGCTGACACGACGACTTCGCCGCCGCGGACCTCGCGCGTCCGTCCGCTGCCCTCCGCGCGTCTCGAGTCGCGGCGTTTACCAGTCATTGTCGGCGTCGAGGATGTAGACGTCCTCGTCCGGCTCGGCCTGCGGCTGACGATCGACCTCGTCTGCCGGAGCCGCGTTGACCATTTCCTCGAGCGCGTGCGGCCGATCGAATTCAATCGCCGACTCGTAGCTCAGGGTGCCGTCCCTGTGAATCGTGGACACCCGCGATCGCACGATGCGCCCGTCGAGGCGCTTCAGATTGCAGCCCTGGAGGCGGATGCTCACCGTCGTTCCGACAACAGGACGGCTGCGCCCCTCGACCAGCAGGCCGGTGCCCGACAGGTTGATGACGTCCACGTCCCCGCCGGGCAGCAGGCGCGCCTTCGTCGACTCGCCGAGATCGGCGCCGGCCAGACGTGGACCACGCGTGCCCGGGACGATCGCGTCAGCGTGATTGGGCGATCCCCCCGGCTGAGCCATGTGCCCGGTCAGCGCCATGCTCGTCTCTCCACCTCAAAGCGTCTCCATGGGCACGGGCATTTCTCCTTCGAATGATCCGGCCCCGCTCGACCGCGGCAAGTACACGTCGAAGGTCAACGACTTCTCGGGCACGATGTCGACCGTGACCGAGCCCCCGTTCTGCACGACGGCGCGCCGCGAGGCTGCGAAACGGGTGTCGCGATCCGCGCCGGGCGACAGCCGATCGGGGATCGCGCCATCGATGCCCCAGCCCGTCGCGGTGAGCGACAACCGGACGTACGCACCGGGCTCGACCCCGCGGGCGCCGGCTTGCTCCCGATCGACCTCTATGCTGCCGGTGTCGATCGCGATCCGTCCGCCGGCCGGCAGCACATCGCGGGCCGCGACCACGAGCGTGACGAACGTTTCCTCGACGACCGGCCGCGCGGCTTCCGCGGACTCGAGCCTGGGCGCCAGGTCAATCCTCAGCTCGATGTGCTCGTCCACCAGGCGTCGCACGACCGGCTCCATCTGCCTGACGACCTCGTTGAGGTCGAGAGCGGAGGGGCCGCGCGCCTCGCGGCGCCCGAACGCCACGAGCTGACGGCTGAGCGCGAGTGCCTGGGCAGCGGCGCCCTGGATGGTCCGAGCATGGTCGCCGTCCCCGCGGGACGGGTCGGTCGCGAGGCGCTCGCTCGCCTCGCTCAAGGAGACGATCACGTGCGAGAGATCCGCGGCGATTCCGGCCGTGACGCGGGCGGCGTCCTCCCAGCGGCGCGCCCGGCGGAGCTGCGCCTCGAGGGTGCGCTGCGCGCTGACGTCCTCGGCGATCACTTCGAGGCACTCTCCCTCGCGCTGGACGTCGGCGACGAGACGCCCGCGCAGGCGCAGCGTCGCGAGGCTCCGGTCCTTCCGTCTCCAGAGCAGCTCCACGGGCTCGCTTGCGTCTCCGGCGCGCCATCGTTCGACGGCCGCCCGCCAGTCTTCCTCATTGGTCAGGGCGCCGATCGAATCGTCGCCCGCAGCCAGCTGATCCGGCGAGTCGTAGCCAAGGGCACTCGCGAACGCGCTGTTGGCGTCGAGCAGCCGCGACGACAGCGATGCGCGGAAGATGCCGTGAGCCGCGCCCTGCACGAACTCCTCGTACGACCGCCAGTGCTCGAGTTGCGCCGCCTTGAGCCTCGCGTATTCGTCGGCCTGCCGGGCGAACGCCTCGTCGTGCCGCGCTTCCGCATTCCGCAGCAGTGCGCCGAGCTCCTCGAACGTCGTGCGAGCCTGGCCCGACAGGCGATGAAGATCGCTTTCGAGCTCGCGAAGGAGAGCCGGGTCCGGACCGGTCGCCGTGGCGGCGCCCGATCGCGCGGCCGCGACGGTGTCGGGATTCGTCGTGATCTGTTCGACCGCGGCTTCGAGCCGCTTCCGGTCGCTCGCGTCACGGAGCACCATCAACACGGAGGAGTCCCGGCCGAGCTCGGCCGGAACCGGCACGGCGGAGACGTCGAGCACGCGCTGTGTTCCGTCCAGCGTCGAGACGCGAACCTCGATGGAACGCTGCTCTCCGCCGCAGACTCGCCTGAAGAAGTCGCTCCAGTGATCGCGGTCTTCGGCGTGGACGAACGTCTCGAACCCCTTGCGCACGAGCGCGTTGGGACTCGCGGCGTTCAGCATCGAGAGGGCGACCGCGTTGCAGGCCAGCACGGTGCCCT
>DASTDQ010000306.1:0-3253 GCA_035710305.1 Vicinamibacterales bacterium
GACGATCGGGTGTGGGCGACAGGGCGAATGTGCCGGATGATCGTCGACCGGATGTCGAGACATGGGCGAGCCAACGACGTGAAGCACCTGCATTACCCGCAGGCCGGGCACATGTTGTTTCCGTATGTGAAGCCGTCGGACGTCACATTCCCGGCGTACCCGCTGGATCTCGGTGGCACAGCCGCCGACGACCTGGCGGCGCACATGGCTGCCTGGCCGCAGGTGATCGAGCACCTGCGCCGGAACCACGCGCTCACTTAAGGAGCCCCAGCAGCCTGGCAGGATTCTCCTTCGACATCAGATCGAGGTCGCGATCGCTGAATCCCCTCGCACGCAGGGCGAGGACAAACGCCGCGAATCCATTGGGCGGGAGCGGGTTGCCCTGCTGGCCGAGGTCGGACGACAGGATGGACGAGGCGGCGCCGACCTGACGGATGGCCGCGGCGATCCCGTCAAGGCGCGCGGCTGCCCCCTCGCCCACAGGGGAACCACCGACGAATTCGATGAAGGCGCCGAGCTTCGCCGCCTCCTGCATCTGCTGGACGTTCATCAGGACCGGCTGGAGGATCGCGTGGGTCACGATCATCTGGCGCACGCCCTGCCGCCGCCCTTCGCGAAGCAGCATGAGCCCTTCGTCGGGAGACGAGTGCCCCGTGGCGAGCACCAGGCCAGCCTTGGCGATGACGCCAATCACCGTCTTCACCTCCGGCAGCAGCTCGCCGTTGCGCGAGACGGAGACAAAGGGCCGGTTCTCCTTCGAGAAGCGAACCTGGTGCTCGGCGTCGAAGGTCGGCATCCAGACGATGCGGCCCCACCCGCCGGAGACGCGCGTCATGTGCTCGACGGCTGCGGCGTTGATTCCGCCGACGGTGAGGTTCAGCGCGATTCCGCCGAAGACCTCCACGTTCGGGACGACGGTCCTCACCAGATAGGCCGTGCCCGCCGTCGACTCGTAGTGGTTCTTGAGGACGATGGCTCGCATGCCGCGCGAGGCGGCGAGCTTCGCCACGTCAATCGCATGAATGGAGCGCGGGCGCTCGTCTGGAAAGCTGTGGACGTGAATGTCGATCGCGCCCGTGAGCGCGCGCGACGCATCCGACGTTGCAGGGCTTTGAGCGGAGGTCGCCCATGCCGCGCCAATCGTCGCCACGAGGATTCCGAGTACGCGTGCGTTCACCGGGGAGTCCAGGCGGGCGCTGCCTTGCCCGGGCCGGACAGCGTCGCAAGGTCGGCGTCCACCATCATCGCGACGAGACGTTCAAACGACACGCTCGGCTCCCAGCCGAGGACGCGCCTCGCCTTGGACGCATCGCCGATCAGGTGATCGACCTCGGCCGGGCGCAGGAACGCCGGGTCGACGCGGACGTGCTTCTGCCAGTCGAGGCCCGCGTGCCCGAAGGCGGCCTCCACGAGCTGGCGCACCGAATGGGTCTTGCCGGTGGCGATGACGTAGTCGTCGGCCTTCTCCTGCTGCAGCATCAGCCACATGGCGTGCACGTAGTCGCCGGCAAAGCCCCAGTCCCGGCACGCATCGAGGTTGCCGAGCGCCAGCTGGTCGGCCAGCCCGAGCTTGATACGCGCGACGCCGTCGCTTACTTTCCGCGTCACGAACTCGAGCCCGCGCCGCGGCGACTCGTGGTTGAAGAGAATGCCCGACACGGCAAACATGTCGTAGCTCTCGCGGTAGTTCACGGTGATGTAGTGCCCGAACACCTTCGACACGCCGTAGGGGCTGCGAGGGTAGAACGGCGTCAGCTCGGTCTGCGGAACCTCGCGGACCCGCCCGTACATCTCGCTGGACGAGGCCTGGTAGATCTTGATCGAGGTGTCGACGTGCCGTATCGCCTCGAGCACCCGCGTGACACCCATCGAGTTGTAGTCGCCCGTGAGCAGCGGCTGGTCCCACGACGCGGGCACGAAGGACATGGCGGCGAGGTTGTAGAACTCGTGAGGCTTGACGTCCTGGATCAGGCGCAGGATCGAGAGCTGGTCGAGCAGATCGGCCGGCCGCAGCGAGATGCGATCGAGCAGATGTTCGATCCGCCAGAGATTGGGCGAGCTGGTCCGGCGGACGACGCCCGTGACCTCGTAGCCCCGCTCGAGGAGCAGTTCCGCCAGGTACGAGCCGTCCTGACCGGTGATTCCGGTGATGATCGCGCGCTTAGCCATGCAGGTTGTGCCTCATTCTACGTCGCCCGCGCGCCGCGCGCGGCGAGCCAGCGGCGCAGGCCGTCCTGCCATGAAGGCATGTGGAAACCTGCGGCAGACAACTTGTGGACCGACAACGCGCAGAACCGGGGGCGTGGCGCCTTCAGCCGGACCTGATCCATCGTCACCGGCACCAGCGCCGGCTTCGCGATCCCGAGCTGCGCAGCGGCCTCGCGCGCGACGTCGTGCCAGGTGGCATGGCCGGAGTTGACGCAATGGTACAAACCGGGCGCGGCGCCCGACGTCGCCAGGTGCCTCGTGGCTGCGGCAATGTCGACGACGTATCCGGGTGACACGACGCGATCGGTGAAGACGCGGACGTCCCTGCCCTGCTCGAGGCCGGCCACGATCCCGTCGAGCGTGCCGCGGCGGCCGGTCCAGTTGGCCGGCGACCCGAACAAGCTCTCGACGCGCAGCACGAAGGCGCGCGGCGCCTCGAGCGCGAACCATTCGCCGAGCAGCTTGGACGCCGCATAGGTCCCGCGGGGCGACGGGCGCGCGTCTTCCGTGTAGGGAACGGTGGCAGAGCCGTCGAACACGAAGTCTGTGCCGTAGTGCACGAGCGCGGCCCCCGCGTCCTCCGCGGCGCGCGCCAGGTTCCGGACGGCGAACGCGTTCACCGACAGCGCCTCGATCGCCCGGTCCTCGGCGCCGTCCACGTCGTTGAACGCGGCGCAATTCACGATGAGATGGGGGGTCGCCCGGGACACCGCGCGGGAGACGGCGCCGGCGTCCGCGATGTCGAGCGCCGCCCGCGTGAGGGCGGTGACGTCGAGATCGGCGAAGGCCCGGACCACCGCGGCGCCCAGTTGCCCGGCGGCCCCGGTGACCAGCACGCGCGTGATCGGACCGCTAGACACTGGGGTCAGATCTTGATTTTTGCACGGGAGGCGCCAGTCACCGCATTGGCCGTGCAAAAATCAAGATCTGACCCCATGGAACGTATCGACGTTGCCGTCATAGGGGCGGGCGTGGTGGGACTCGCGTCCGCGCTCGCCATTGCCCGCGACGGACGAAGCGTGTGCGTCCTCGAACGCGAGAGACG
>DASTDQ010000307.1:0-2782 GCA_035710305.1 Vicinamibacterales bacterium
AGGCGATCCACGTCGGCCTGCTTCACGGCAGCCTTCGTGACCCGATCGGCGACGCGCCTGGACGGATCGGCCAGGCGGGAGCCGACGGCGAACAGATCTCTCTGGATCGTCTCGAGCACGGCGGCGATGTCGGCATCGACGCCCGCGGCGCGCACGGCGCCGAGACAGGCGTTCAGCTCGTCCACCTCACCGTAGGCATCGACCCTCGGGTCCGCTTTCGACACCCGCGTCTGGTCGAAGAGCGACGTCTCGCCGTCGTCGCCAGTCTTGGTGTAGATCTTCACGACGCGAGGAATTATCGCTCGTCTTCGCTCTTCAGTCTTCGGTCTCCAGTCTTCGGTCTTGGGTCTCGGCCTTCGGTCTCTTGTGGCGCCGCGCAGTCAGGCTGCCCGATCCAACGGATTCAGCGGCCCAAACTGGCGGCCATTGTCGTCGTGATCGTCTCTCTCGGGGGCGGAGGTCCGGGACAAATCAGGCGCTTGTCCCCTCGTGGGCATGCACGGGGCCTAACGGAGTCGCCCGCCGACGTCCGCTATCGTGACCTGCGGTCGACGCTCTCGATGGCGGCGTGAGCAGCCTTTGCTGTAAACGGATCCCGGTTCGCCGACGCTTCAGCAGGGCTCCCCGCGCATCGTCGTTCCCAATCCGTTCCAGACCTTAAATGATCAATGGATCGACACAGGCGCCTTTGTGCCCTCAATGAAGTGAAGAAGACGGCACTGCGTCGGCCGTAGTTCTCGGGATAACCGACACTGATTCACCTGTTCCGGCCTGCCAGTTCTCGCTCGGCGACGGATCGGATGCTCCGACGTTGCTCTTCTGCGACGATCCCGAGCTTCACTGACGCCTCGTCATTTGAGGCCAGTTCCCGGACCTTCTCAAGAAGCATTGGGTCACGGGTTGCCACACCAAGGCGCACGGCCATTGAAAGGATCGCGACGGGCTCTCCAACGGAGAGCCGCCTCGATGCAAGCGCCACGATCCGACCTCTTGACTCGGCTGACAGTGGCTTCCGCACTGTCTTGCGCTCCAACATCCGCTTGAGCACTTCCATCGCCATTGAAGGGTCATCCTCGGGATTCGGAGATCCCGCGATAATCAACGTCTGTTGAACCGCCTCTTCGCCGAAGTCCGCGATTGCGTCGAGGACCCGAGTGCCGTTCAGCCATGCGAGGAGCGATGGCAACACGATGGCGTCTTCATGCTGTGCGATCGTATCGAGCAGCAAGAAGAGATACTCGCCTCGGGAAACGGGTTGGAGCGTCTTACCAGATTGAAGGGCCAGCCACCGCTCGTTTCGTTCATTTCGCAGCCGTTGCAACTCGCTCAGCAGCGCCGTGAGCAGAAACGGTTGGCGCTCCGACACCGGAATCCTGCGGACAGCAGCGACGACGCTTTCGCGGCGGGCCTGCGGAGCAGTTTGCAACTCCTCCGCCATGCCTGCCTGATCGATGACTTGCGCAAAACTCGGAACGGCGATAAGACCGATCAGCAGGAAGAGGGATGTCTTCACGGCTCCTCCGTATTGAATTATCGCCCGTCCTTTACACCACAGCTCGCTTGTGTTGGTGGGCTCCGGCCGAGGCCCCGCTGACCAAACAGCCTGCCCTGCAAGCCACGATCGTTGGCAACATCACCGACACAAGCGAGTTCCGGGGTTAGAGCCTGTGACAAGACCCTCGACCCTGAAGCCACTGTAGTATTCCAGCCTTGGAGGACACATGGCCAAGACCAGGAGGAAGTTGAAGGGGACTTCGAGGCGTCGAAAGGCCACACGCGTCGCGAGGAAGCCCCGCAAGGTGTCATGGCTTGCCAAGGGCTACCCCGTATTGTCGTCGGTAACCGTGCTCGACGATTGCGCGCGGGCGATCGACTGGTACAGGAGAGTGCTCGGCGCCAGGCAACGGCTCCGCCTCGACATGCCGGATGGAACGGTCGCGCACTGCGAGCTCGGGTTCGGCGACGCGGTTCTCATGATGGGCAGCCCGATGCCGCCGCAGTTCCCGCCGCGGAAGGCCAGCCTGGCGATCTACGTCAAAGACTGCGATGCGACCTACAACCAGGCGCTGAGCGCGGGCGCGCGCTCGATGCAAGAACCCGCCGACCAGTTCTACGGCGATCGCAATGCGCGATTCGAGGACCCGTTCGGCAATGAGTGGTCCGTCATGACCCACGTCAAGGACGTCAGTGCGAAGGAGATGAACAAGGCGATGGCGCAGATGGGACAGGCCGGCTGATTGTCGATGGCGTCCCCTTCCCTGCCTGGTCCGGCGGCCCGGCGGCGCTTCCGCCGGCAGCTGCTCGCCTGGTATCGCGCCAACGGCCGCGATCTCCCGTGGCGGCGAACCGACGACCCGTATCACATCCTGGTGTCGGAGGTGATGCTGCAGCAGACGCAGGTCGATCGCGTGCTCCCGAAGTACCACGAGTGGCTCGACCGCTACCCCTCGCTGGCCGCGCTGGCGTCGGCGGACGAAGACGAGGTCGCTCGAGCCTGGAGGCCGCTCGGCTACAACATCCGACCGCGCCGGCTGCACGCGATCGCCCGGGAATCGGTCACGCGCTACGGCGGCGAGCTGCCGTCGGATGCGGAGACGCTGCTGTCGTTCAAGGGCATCGGCGAGTACACGGCGGGAGCGATCAGGAGCTTCGCGTTCGGCCAGCGCGCGGCGATCCTCGACACCAACGTCGCGCGGGTCCTCTTTCGCGTGTTCGTCGCGCGAGGGGATCCACGCGCGCACGCCATGCGCAAGCGGCTCTGGGCGCTGTCGGAGGCGCTCGT
>DASTDQ010000308.1:0-4915 GCA_035710305.1 Vicinamibacterales bacterium
TGATCACGCGTCGGTTGAAGCAGGCCATCGCGATCAGCGAAGGCAGGGAGTAGAACGATGGCAAAGAAGACGCACGTCGTGGGCAGCGACAACGTGTTCGCGGACCTGGGACATCCACGGCCGGCGGAGGCCCTGGCGAAGGCTGAACTCGCTCGCAAGATCGCAGGCATCATCGACGGACGGGGCCTGACCCAGGCCGCTGCCGCCGAGATCCTCGAGGTCGATCAGCCCAAGGTCTCTGCGCTGATCCGCGGGCGGTTGGCTGGCTTCTCCTTGGACCGGCTCGTGCGGTTCCTGGTCCTGCTGGGAAGCGACGTCGAGATCGTCGTGAAACGGCGCCCGAAGACCGCCCGTCAAGCTCGCGTCCTGGTCGCATAGGCTCCGCGTGCTCAATACGTGTCTCCACCAGCGCTTTTGAGCGGATCTAGCTGATCGTGCCGAAGCGAGCAGCCCTTAAGTCGTTTGTTTTCAACAAGCGGCAGTGGTGGGAATCCCACCCTCTCCGCCATTCTCCAGAACGGCCAGGGACGCTCCCCAGCGGTTTCCAGTAGACTCTCTCCCAGAGACTCTGGTAGGGTCTCTACCAGAATGTCTGACCAGGAACGCATTCAACTTCTCCAGGGCACGCTCGACCTGCTCGTCCTTCAAACCTTGGTTTTCGGTCCACAGCACGGCCACGGCATCGCGACATACATCCAGCACACGACTGAGGATGAACTGTTGGTCGATCACGGGTCGCTGTATCCGGCTGTCCAGCGACTCGAACGCGCCGGCCTCATTTCTTCCGATTGGGGCACGTCAGACAACAATCGGCGCGCCCGCTACTACAAGCTCACCCGTGCCGGCCGCAAGCGGCTGGTCGCAGAAACTCGCAAGTGGGAGGCGACCGTTCGCGTCATCTCCCGCGTGCTGAATCCGCGGAGGGCGACATGAAAGTCCCGAGATGGTTGCGCTGGCGCTCGAACGCCGAGTTGGACGAGGAAATCGAGGCGCATCTCGAGATTGAGGTTCGCGCCAATCTTGATCGCGGCCTCTCACCGGACGAAGCTCGAGCCGCGGCGCGGCGCCGTTTTGGAAATCCCACGCTCGTCAAGCAACAGGCCCGCGAGGCCGACCCGCTTTTCCAGCTCGAAACGTTCCTCACCGATATCCGGCACACCTTGCGCAGCCTCGGGCGATCGCCGGGATTTGCCGTTGCCGCCGCCCTCACGCTCGCGGTTGCCATCGGAGCGACGACCGCCATCTTCTCGGTCGTTGACGGCGTGCTGCTGAGGCCGCTGCCGTATCCCGACGCCGACCGCCTGGTCCGGGTGGCCGGGCGCACGCAGCCCCAGGTCAACGTCCCGAACGGCGAACTGCCCTTCAACACTCCCAGTTACTGGCACTTTGCTCGCAACAACCGCGCGTTTGCCCAGTTCGGCGGTGCGGAGGTGTATGCCGGAACGAATGGCGTCGATGAGTGGACCCTGATCGCCGACGGAAAGCCGCTCCCCGTCGACGTCGCCCGGATGACCGCCAGCGCGTTCGAGTTGCTCGGCGTGAACCCGTTGCTCGGCCGATTGCCCACCCCGGAGGAAGACGTGCCCGGCGGACCCGGCCTCGTGCTGCTGAGCGAACGCCTGTGGCGCGGTCTGCTCGGCGCCGACCCGTCCTTCGTCGGCCGGTCCGTCGAGCTCAATGGCATGCGATTGGACGTCATTGGCGTCATGCCGGACGACTTCGGCTTTCCGGATCCTCGGGTGGACGTGTGGCTTCCGTTGCAGCTGAATCCCGCGAGCCGGGACGGCAGGCCGAGTATCCACGGGATCGCGCGCCTGGCACCGGGTGCGACCGTCGAGTCTGCGACAGCTGACGCCGAGGGCCTGATCGCGCGATTCGACGAGATTGGATTCGGCGGGTGGACAAACACCTTCACCGGCGAGGCCTCGGTCCGGACACTGAGAGACGATCTCGTCGGAGAGGTCCGCCGCCCCTTGCTGATTCTCCTGGGGACGATGGGCTTCGTTCTGCTGATCGCCTGCAGCAACGTCGCGAATCTGTTTCAAGTGCGGGCAGAGGCCCGGGCGCTCGACACGGCCGTTCGCGCAGCGCTGGGATCGGGACGGCGGCGGCTCGTTCAGCTCATCGTGACCGAGGGCCTACTGCTGGCTGCGTTTGGCGGGGCCGCCGGGCTCGCGCTGGCCTGGGCCGGCGTCAGGGCGCTCGTGTGGATGGCGCCACCCGGTATCCCCAGACTGAGCGCGATCGGCGTCAACGGAACCGTGCTGGCGTTTACCGTCGGCGCGTCGATCTTCGCGGGCCTGTTCTTCGCGCTGCTCCCCGCGCTCTACACGGCATCAACCCGGATGCTGCGAGTGCTGCAGGCGGGCGGGCGAAGCGGGGCCATGGGTCGAAAGCGGCACCGGGCCCGGCATGTCCTGGTTGTCACGCAGGTGGCTCTGGCGCTGGCGCTCTTCGTCGCCTCGGCGCTGATGGTCCGGAGCTTCGCAGCCCTGGCATCGGTCGATCCGGGCTTCGATCCCTCCGGCGTGCTGACGTTTCGCCTGTCTCCTCCCCCTGAACGCTACGCGAACCCGGAAGCGGTCGCCCGATTCTACGGCAAGCTGCTCGATGGTCTTCGTGCGCTGCCGGGAGTCTCTTCTGCCGGCGCTGCCCAGTTCCTTCCGATGACCGGCGGCATCGGCGGCCTCGGCGGCCCGTTCCTCGGTGCGCGAATCGCTGATGCTCCGCCGGCGCCGGGCGAATCGCTGCCAACGTTCGTGTTTCGCCGAGTGGCACCGGGCTACTTCGAGTCCATGAGGATTTCCGTGATCGAGGGGCGCACCTTCACGGCGGAGGACGACGACCTCCGGCGGGGATCGATCGTCATCAGCCGGTCGGTTCGGGATCGCTACTGGCCCGGTGGCAGCGCGGTGGGCAAGCGCATCACCATTGCCGGCCCGCCGGGGACAGTCGTGGGTGTGGTGGAGGACGTTCGCGACACCGCGCTGGACGTGGCGGTCGAGCCGGTGATCTACAAGCCGCTGCTCGACGCGACCGACGGCGGCATGCGCATGCGCGCCATGACGGTGACCGTGCGCACGACGCTGGATCCATTCGGCCTCGTTCCGGACGTCCGACGCATCGTGGGGTCGATGGATCCCGAACTGGCGCTCACCGATGTCGAACCGATGGCATCCGTCGTCGGCCGCTCGCTCGGTCGCATGAGGTTCACGGCGGTGATCCTCGCTCTTGGCGCCGCCGTGGCATTCGTGCTGGGGGCGATCGGGATCTATGGGGTGATTGCGTACGGGGTCAGCCAGCGCACGGGAGAAATCGGAGTGCGCCAAGCGCTTGGCGCCGACCGAACGTCAGTATTCACGTTGATCCTGCGCGACGGGCTGCTCCTGGCAGGAGCGGGGATCCTTTTCGGCCTCGCGGCGTCGATTGGATTGGGACAGGTGCTGTCGTCGCTGCTCTATGGCGTGAGTCCTTACGACGTCGTCACGCTGATCAGTGGCGCGGCAGTGTTCCTCGCCGTGGCGTTCTTTGCGAGCGCGATTCCGGTCTTGAGAGCCGTGCGCATTTCACCGGCGGTGGCGTTGCGGGCAGAGTGACCGAATCGGCCGCCTGTAATCGCGCAGGACAGCCGCCTTTGTCTGTTTCATCACGGCACCCCGCCAAATGTGGGGGCGATCACTGAGTCGCGCCGAACGTAATGTCAAGTACGGTTGGTCGCAACACGTGATGGCCACCGACGCTCCCCGGTCGCGCAATCGAGGCAGCCAGTCCACTGTGCACAATCGCCTGATCAGGACGTCGCCATCCGGCGGGATTGAGTCGGAGCCGATTCCGAATCTCAAAATCAGTTCGCGAACGCGGTGCCAGTCTAAGTCCTGCGTAACGCGCAGTGTCGAGTCAGAAGCCCAGGGGCTACTTCTTGCGGCGCGGGGCGAGGGTCCAGTTTTCGACCGCGAGTTTGCTCACGCGCCCGAACTCGGCCGTGTTGTTTGTGACCAGCGTGAGGCCGAGAGCCCTGGCATGAGCGGCGATGAAGAGGTCGTTGGCGCCGATCAGCGCTCCTTGTTTCTTGAGATCGGCGCGGATCTCGGCATAGTGCTGCGCGGCGTCATTGCCGAAGTCGACAGCATCGACATACGGCAGGAATGCGGCGAGCGCAGCGCCGTCCTGCGCCCGTCTCGGCGAGACTTCCACGCCGTGGAGCAGTTCCGCCCTGGTGACCACCGACATGCACACGTCTCTGACGGGAACAGCCCGGAGGCGCCGGAGTACCGTCGGGTGTGACCGCTTCATGATGTAGGAGCACGTGTTCGTGTCCAGCATGTAGCAAGGCATTACGCCTCGCGCTCCTGCACGGGCAGGTCCTCCACATCGGCCATGAACGCTTCGGACGCGATCGGCGCCGATTCGAGGTACGAGCGCCAGTCGCGCGGCCGGGGCGACAGGATGACGTCCTCACCCTCCTTGCGGATGAACACCTCGTCCGTCTCGAACTGATACTCCTTGGGCAACCGGACAGCCTGGCTGCGGTTGGTCATGAAGACCTTGGCGGTGCGGGGCATGATGAGCAACCCTCCGCCCCCAATTATGCCATATACCTCACGTATATGGCTCTGCGTGCTCGATACGTATCCCTCACCGCCACCTTCCTTCGCCGACCCTTAGTCGGAAATCTGCCGAAATCAGGCGAATCTCACGAGCCGCTCACGACTCGGTGAGGACTTCGCGGCCGGCTTTCGGTCACAGTGGTGGCTATGACATTCACTGTGACGAGCAACGTCAAGGCAGCCGTCCTGATCGCCCTCGCCCTGGCAATCGGGGCCATGGGCATCTACGTCGCGGAGGCGGACGACGCGCCCGGCGGCGCCGTCATCGCGCTGCTGCTGATGATCGGCACGGTCGTGCTCGCCGTGAA
>DASTDQ010000309.1:0-2479 GCA_035710305.1 Vicinamibacterales bacterium
CATCGTCTGCTACCTGATCTCTGCGTTCGAGGTATGGCTCGTGCTCTGGGCGATCGGCGAGCCGATCGGCATCACGGCGGCGCTGGCCATCGATACGTTCGTTCGGCTGGCCAGCATCGCCTACGCTCCGATCCCGGGCGGACTGGGCGCGCTGGAAGCGTCCAATGCCGCGCCCGTGGCCATGCTGGGGCTGGGAGGCGGCGGCGTGCTGGCGTTCGTCCGCCGCGTCAAAGGTCTCGTGTGGGCGGCGATCGGCCTGGCGTGCTACCCGAGAGTCACGCCGCGCGCCCCGGCGCCATCGCCCGCCCGATAGCGAGCGAGCTAGACGCCGCGCAGCCGTTCGGCCGCGCGCTCGAGCGTGGCGTCCCGCTTGGCGAAGCAGAACCGCAGCACCGGCCCAGACGGTTCGTTCCCGTAGAGGAACGGCGAGATCGGAATGGCGGCCACGCCGTGATCGCGCGTCAGCCGTATCGCGAAGTCCGCATCGCCTTCCTTCGTGATGTCCGAGTAGTCGAGCATCTGGAAGAACGTGCCGCGGCCGGCCAGCGGGCGGAAGCGCGAGCCCTGAATCAGCGACAGAAACGTGTCGCGCCTGTTCTGGTAGAACACCGTGACGTCGCGACACTCGGGGTTGCGCCGGACGAGATCGGCGTAGGCCATCTGGATCGGGGTGTTGACGGCGAACGTGATCCACTGGTGCACGCCCTGGATCTCGGACGTGATCGAGGCCGGCGCCGCACAGTACCCGACCTTCCAGCCCGTCGTGTGGTAGGTCTTGGCGAACGAGCTGATCACCACCGCCCGGCTCGCGATCTCGGGATACCTCGCCAGGCTCTCGTGACGCGTGCCGTCGAACAGGATGTGCTCGTAGACCTCGTCGGCGATCACCACGGCGTCGGTGCCTTGCAGGATCCGCCCGAGCTCGCGGACGTCGCCAGACGTCCAGACCATGCCCGTCGGATTGTGCGGCGAGTTGATCACGATCGCGCGCGTTCTCGAGGACACCTTGCGTCGCACCTCGTCCCAGTCGATCCGGTAGTCCGGATACCGCAGCGTGGCGTACACGGGCACGCCGCCGCTCAACAGGACCGCGGGCGTATAGGAATCGTACGCCGGCTGGAACAGGAGTACTTCGTCGCCCGGGTGGACCAGCGCCGTGATCGAGGCGAACAGCCCCTCCGTCGCGCCGGCGGTGATCGTGATTTCGGTTGCGGGATCGTAGCGCCGGCCGTACAGCCGCTCGATCTTGAGGGAGAGCGCTTCGCGCAGCGCCAGTACCCCCGGCATCGGCGCGTACTGGTTGTGGCCGTCGCGCATCTGCCGCGCGACAGACTCCACGAGCTCGGGGGACGTGTCGAAGTCGGGAAAGCCCTGCGAGAGGTTGATGGCGCCCACCTCGTTCGAGAGGCGCGTCATCACGGCGAAGATGCTGACGCCGCCCGCCGGCAACTTCGAGCGCACGCCGCCGAGCTGCGTCATCGTGCCTATGATAGCTGGTTCACTCCAGCCACTCGTGCGGCTTGAGCGACAGGAGCGCGTAGCGGCGCCTGAGTGCCACGACGCGGTCGAAGTACCCCGTCTTGGGAATCTCCTTGCGGACGAGACGGTCGCGCAGGCGCCTGAGCTCGTAGCGATACAGGTCGCTGACGAACTCGTGCACGAGCTCCGGTTTCGTCGTGGGCGTTGGCTGGACGCCGTGCTGCCAGAGCTGCTCGAGGACGTCGGAGCGAAAGCGGCGGACGCTCAAGGCCTGGATGGCCTGGCCGGAGGATTCTGACAGGCAGGCCGCCCCAGAAACGTACGCGCTTCGGCGATCTCGGCCGATTCGGTCTCCGGCAGCTTCCACTCGCCAAGGAGCATCCGGTATTCCGCACAGGCGGCGTTGACGTCCTCGAGGCGGGCGGCGGTCCTGGCCAGGCCGAGGTGGACACGGCTGGTAAGACCGACCTCACCGGCTGCGTTCACATAGGCGCGCCGCGCATCCTCGAAACGGTGAACGCGAAGCCACAGGTCGCCCGCGGCTTCGTGGGCGCTGACGATCGGCGCCCCCGGAGCCCCCCCGGCACGCAGCTGCGTCTCGAGGCGAAGCGCGTGGTCGAGCCGCAGCGCCATCTCTTCGCGCTCGCTTTGGGCCGCAGCGGCGGCCGCCTCCAGCACGGATTGCGCGACGTCGGAGGTTCGTGACGGCCGCGCGTTCAACGCGGCGATCGCCGCCCGTACGGGCTCGAGCGATTCAGGCGATCCCCCGTAGCGATACGCCTCCCTCGCGGCGAGCAACCCGCGCAGATACCAGTACGGAACATCAGCTGCGCGGCAGCCAGCCTCGCGGCTCGCCGCCAGGCTGGCGATGGCTCCATCGAGATCGAACGCGTCGGCGCGCTGTGCTGCCCTGGCGAGCACGGAATCCTCCGCGCACGCCGAAGGCTGCCACAGGATCAGCGCCACGAGCAGAGCCGTCATCGGAAGGCGCTCAGATAGT
>DASTDQ010000310.1:0-4755 GCA_035710305.1 Vicinamibacterales bacterium
CGCCGCCAACGGGTCGAACGCCATGTGCCCGGCGTTGTGGTTCGCGAACGGTTGGCGCAGGCGGAACAGCTCCCGCGGCGGTCCGCCGTCGTAGGCCGGCGCCGCCGGCGTCTTCGCCGTCCACTCGAGCATCACCGTGTCGTGCGTTGACGTCGCATTGGCCGTCGTGAAATCGGCTGCCGGCGTCTGATTGCTGGTGTCGGTGTAGGTGTAGAACTTGCCGAACCCACGCGTGCCCGGCTGACCGAACTGCGGGTGGAAGGCGAAGCTTTGAAAGCCGCGCTCCCGCCCCATCGACTGCACGCTCACGCCCCACGCCGGGGCGTTCACGTCGAGATACAGCGTGACGGCTTTCCCGTCGTAGCTCACGCTGTACAGCGGACCGCGCATGTCGTTGACGAACAGGCGGCGCGTGCCGGGCTCGTTCGTGAGATTCATCATCCGCGCGGCGACGCCGTCGATGTCCGGGACCGACGCGAACTCGCGGACGCCGACGGTGATCACGCCCTCTGTCGCCGCAATCGGCTGGGGAAACGGATCCGTGGTCTGGCCGGGCGGCAGCGGCGCGGGCTGCGTCTGCCGCTGCGCGGAAACAGCCGCCGCCGTCAGCAGCGCGGCCAGAACGTAGCCGGTCGTGTGTGCTCTCATGACTGCTTCCTAAGACCTGAATCTTCGAGCCTGGCCCAGCCCTGACCCCTGATTACTGATCCCTGATCCCTTTGAAAACGTACCGATAGTAGCGCTGCCCGTTGTTCACTTCGCCGAGGAAGAGGTTGCCCTTCGAATCCACCGCGGCGCTGTGGATGTGGAAGAACTCGCGTGCGTTGTGCCCGGCGTGGCCGCCGACGCTGGACACGATCTCCAGGGTCTGGCGGTTCAGCACCCGGACGGCCTTGTTCGAGCCGTCGACGACGTAGAGAAACTGCTGGGCCTTGTCGGGCGACAGCGCGAAGTGATGGACCGTGCCTTCGGCCTGCAGCGTGTTCCGCGCGACGAAGGTTTCCTTGACGAACGTGCCATCGAGCCTGAATACCTGGAGCCGGTTGTTGGTGCGATCGGCGGCGTAGACGAGATCGTCGTTCGACACGATCACCGCGTGCACGGGGTTGTGGAACTGCGGGGCGGGCTGCGCCTGCAGGAGCTGCGCGCGCGCCGGAAACGCGTAGGTGTCGTCCGGCGCCTTGCCGTACGCGCCCCAGTGCCGCTTGTAGGCACCGGTTCGTGCGTCGAACACGATGACGCGGTGGTTGAAGTAGCCGTCGGCGACGAAGAGCTCTCCGCGGTGCACGAAGAGACCGGCCGGTCCCCCGAGGTTCCCGGTGTCGTGGCTGCCCTTGTTGCGGCCGGGTCGGCCGATCTGCATCACGAATGTCCCGGTGCTCGTGAACTTGAGGATGTGGTTGTCTTCCCGCGCGCTCCCGCTCAGCCAGACGTTGTCGTCCCCGTCGACGAAGATGCCGTGCTCGGTGCTGAACCAGTCGTACCCCGGGCCGGGGCCGCCCCACGCGCGAAGGAACTTGCCCGCGGCGTTGAATTGCAGCACCGGCGGGGCAGGGATGCAGCATTCGGCCTGGGGCGGATTCAGCGACGCCGCTTTCTCGCCGTCGGGAATCGTGGCCGGACGGTGGAACACCCACACGTTGTCGTGTGAGTCCACGGCCACGCCGCCGACCTGGCCGTTGACCCACTTGTTGGGGAGCGCCTCGGACCACAGCGGATCCGGCTCGAAGATCGGCACCTGCTGCCGCGCGGTCTGCGCGCTCGAGAGGAGCAGCGCAAACCCCGCCGCCAGCGCAAGAAAATGGGGTCGGGAGTCATTTAACGAGGACAGCGCGTGGAAACGAAGCGCCATGTGATGCACTGTCCTCATTAAATGACTCCCGACCCCATTTAATTCAACGCGAAGACGAACAGGTAGCTCGAGTTCTGCAGCTTGTCCCAGTTCACCGGGTGCAGGTGGCGGCCGCTGGCCTGCACGGCGAGGTACTGCCTCGGGCCGATGGCGTAGGTGACGGGCGCGCCCTTGAGCGGCGTGCCGACGTTGAAGCGCCACAGCTCCTGCAGCGTCTCGTCGTTGTAGGCGACGACCCAGCCGTCCTGGAGCGCCGTGAAGACCAGGCCGCCCGCCGTCGCGAGCGCCCCCGATCGGATCTCGATGTCGGTCACCGCCTTGGCGACGAGCTTGTGGGTGACCGTGTCGAACGCCGTGAGCGCCCCGTAGTAGAGATCGCTGCTGTACTGGCGCTGCTGGCTGTTCTTGGTGTCGATGCCGCCGTCTTTCGACAGGGACGCGACCGCGGCGCCGTTCTGCGTGAAGCACCCCTCGGTCCCGACGCCATAGGCGATGTTCTTCACCGGGTTGAACGCCATCGGCTGGTGGGCGACGCCGCCGTGCCACGTGGGGCAGCTCCGCTTCTTCGGGTCGCCTCGCAGCGCGCGCGCCTCCGGGTTGTAGGTCTGGACGTCGAGCTTCGGGTTGTAGTCCACCGGCTTACCGGTTTCCGGATCGATCCCGCGCGTCCAGTTCAAGTGGTTCACGTACTTTTCGGCGGCGATGAACCGGCCGGTGGTCCGATCCAGCGAGTAGAAGAAGCCGTTGCGCGCGAAGTGCCCGACGACCTTGCGCGCCCGCCCGTTGATCGTCGTGTCGTAGAGCATGAACACGCCCGCCTCGTCGAAGTCCCACGAGTCGTTCGGCGTGTACTGGAAGTACCACTTCATCTTGCCGGTCGCCACGTCGAGCGCGACGACCGAGTTCGTGAAGAGGTTGTCGCCCGGACGGAACTGCGGGTCGTAGATCGGGAACGGGTTGCCTGTGCCGAAGATGTAGAGGTTCTGCGCGGCGTCGTAGGAGCCGGTCTGCCAGATGCCGCCGCCGCCCGTCTTCCACGCGTTGTGATCGTCCTTCCACGTCTCGCTGCCGGGCTCACCTGGCCTGGGGACCGTGTACCAGCGCCACAGCTCGTTGCCCGTGTTGACGTCGAGCGCGGCCACCCATCCGCGCGTGCCGCCGTCGCCCGCGCCGTTCTGGACGAGGACCTTGCCGCCGGCCACGAGCGGCGCGGTCAGGAACCGCTCCTGGTTGCCGAACTCGTTCCTGGCCGTGACCTTCTTGTCCCAGACGATCTCGCCGTTGTCGCGATTGATGGCGATCACGCGGCCGTCCGGCAGGTTGGCGATCACCTTGTCTTCCCACAGCGCGATGCCGCGCGTGCGCACGGTATTGCCTTCGTGGGGCACGCCGGGGTCGGCCACCCAGGCGAACTGGCCGCGTCCGGGGTTGCGCGCGTCGATCTTGTAGATCGTGCCCCACCCGTCGCTCGTGTACATGAACCCGTTGTCGATGAGCGGGTTCGTCTCGTTCTCGGGGCCGTTCTGCCCGACGTCCTGCATGCCGCCGAGCGCCAGCGCCCACACCATCCGCAGGTTCTTCACGTTCTCGCGGTTGATCTCGGTCAGCTTCGAGTAGCGGAGCGAGCCGTAGTCGCCGTTCATCAGCAGCCAGTTCTGCGGCTCGTTCGCCGCGTTGATCAACCGGTCTTGGTTGACCGTGAGGGAGTACTGGCCGGAGAGCGTGATCGCGGAAGCCGCGAGCGCCAGCGCGCAGGCCGCCACAGCCGGTCGGTGTGAATGGATGCGCATACGCTTCGCTCCTTGGAAGGTGCGCAAATACTACAACATGGCTTCGTGGGCCCGGCACGGGGCCGCCCGCCTTCGCCGCTCTGCGGCTTCGGCGCGGCAAGGCTAGGGCGCGACGATGCGAAGGGTCGGAAAGTAGGCGCGGTACCGTCTGGCATCACGCGTCAGCAGCGTGAGCCCCGCGATCGCGGCGTGACCGCCGATGTAGAAGTCGGGCATCGGCGATCGCCTGCTGCCGCCGCGGCGCCGGTATTTCACGAAGCACTGCCCGGCGAGGAAGGCCGCCTCCCATGGCAGCGGGACTCGCCGGTAGTAGTCGGGGGGCAGCGCCTCGTCCAGCTCCTCGATGCGCTCGAACCGGGCCGAGACCTCGGCGTAGATGATCGGGTTGATGACGAGCATCCCGTCGCTGGCCGACTCCGCCAGCCGCGACGACGACCAGTCCCACCATTCCTCGTTCTCGGTGAGGACGTCGAGGATGACGTTGCTGTCCACCAGCGTGCCGACCACGCTACCCTCGGGTCAGTTTCATGATCTCGTCGGTCGTGATGCGGCGCGTGCCCCGGCCTCGCATGTGATCGACGAGGGCCTGGCCGCGGCCGCGCCGGCGCGCGCCGGCGGCGCGCTTCACACGGACGGCGTCGCGGTCGAGCTCGAACTCCACCTCGGTGTTCGGCAGCAGGCCGAGCTGCTGGCGCATGGGCAACGGAATCGTCACCTGCCCCTTGCTGGTGATCCGCATGTATTACTCCTACCAGTAAGAGTATTACTCGACTCTTTGGCGCGTCAACGGCCGCACCGCCTTTCACGCGTCTTCACGCCCAGGGTCGAAAGTCGGGTCCGGCGATCACGGATTTAGCCCTCTGCCCACGCGCCGCGGTCGCCGGGACCAGCGAGAACTTCCGCCTAAAGTCCTGGCTCGCGGGCTCTTAGCGCGCGTCGTCGTCGTGCGGGCACCTCGTTTGCCTTGAGGACCGGGGGTCCAACGGGTTTCACCAAGGAGGACACGATGCCGGTGAAGAAATCGATCCGCCGGAAGAAGGCGTCGCCGATGAGCAAGGCCGCGCTCATCAAGCAGTACGAGCGTCTGACGAGCGGAATGGACAAGTCGGCGGT
>DASTDQ010000311.1:0-10872 GCA_035710305.1 Vicinamibacterales bacterium
GCGCCGTCCTCGATCCGCGCGTCGGCCGAAATCGCCGTTCGCGACGCTGACGGGTCCGCGAACGGCGGGGCCAGGAACCGGCCGTCCATGATGTCGTGGTGCACCTGTGTGTACTTCTCAGGGGTGCCGATATCGATCCAGTAGCCGTCGTAGAGGTACGCCACGAAGGTATCGCCCCGCTCGATGAGCGACGGAAAATAGCTTCGCTCGATGGACCACGGGACGAGGCTTGGAATCCGATCGAAGGTGTCGGGCTCGAGCACGTAGATGCCGGCGTTGATGTTGCGCGTGGTGATCTCTTCGGGCTTCGGCTTCTCCAGGAAACGCCTGATGGTGCCGTCGCTCTCGGTTTCGACCAGCCCGTAGGCGGACGGGTTCTCCACGGGCGTCAGCACGATCGTGGCCTTGGCCCGCCGCTCGCGGTGCAGCCGGATGACCGAGGCCAGGTCCAGCTGCGTCATGACGTCGCCATTGAAGACGACCACCGACTCGGTCAGCGTGTCCCCGGCGTACTTGACCGCCCCGGCGGTGCCGAGCGGCGCCGGCTCCACCACGTAGCGGATCTTGATACCCAGCCCCGCTCCGTCGCCGAACATCTCCTCGATGCGACGCGGCTGATAGTTGAGGCTGAGAATCACCTCGTCGATTTCAGGCACCTGCTTCAGCAGATCGATCTGGTAGTGCAGAAACGCCCGGTTGAAGATCGGGACGATCGGCTTGGGGGTGTGGATGGTCAACGGCCGAAGGCGGGTGCCCTTGCCCCCGGCGAGGAGGATCGCTTTCATGACAATCCTCGATCTTACACCGATGGTAGAATGCCAGCACGTCCATGAACCTGCCGAATTCGCTCACGCTCGGGCGGATGTTCCTGGTGCCGCTGCTTGTCGTCGTGTTGTTGACCGAATTCGAGGGCCGGCAGATTCTGGGCGTGCCGAAAGAACTGGTCGGGGCCGCCATTTTCGGCCTTGCCTCGCTGACCGACTGGCTCGACGGGTACATCGCGCGCCGGCGCCGCCAAATCACGTGGCTCGGCCAGATGCTCGATCCGATTGCCGACAAGCTCCTGACGTCGGCGGCCTTCATCTCCCTGGTGCAGCTCGACCTGGCGCCCGCGTGGATGGTCGCCCTCATCATCGGGCGCGAGTTCGCGATCACCGCGCTGCGGAGCCTGGCCTACACCAAGGGCATCACCATTCCGGCGTCGCCGCTCGGCAAGATCAAGATGGCGTCGCAGGTGACCGCGATCCTGCTGCTGATTCTGGGATGGCGGCCGCTGCCCTGGCTGGCCCCGATAGGGTATGCGGCGCTGTGGGTCGTGATGCTGGCCGCCGTCGTGTCCGCCGTGGACTACTACCGGCGCTTCCAGCGGCTGCTAAACGCGCGCGTTGCCGATGTGAACGTCGCTCGAGAGCGGCGGGTCGGGTAGCGCGCGACCTACTTCGAGCTCGAAACGGGCTTTCGGATCGCCACGAGATCGCCGGTCTCGATCGCGTCGCGCGACACGGTCACGAGCAGCGTCGATTTGTCCGGTGACACGCTCACGGCCATGGCCTCGCCCAGGTCGTAGAGGAAGTTCCCCTCGACCTCCTTGTTGCGGTACAGCACAAAGAGCGAACCAGGCGACACGCCGTGATCGCTGCCGCGATCGATGAGCAGGTAGTCGCCCTTGCCGAAGCTCGTTCGGCGGTCGTTCCCGGTCAGCACGTGGCCGTAGTTGTCACGCTGGGCTTTGTACCTGATGGCCGGCGGCGAGGGCATGGTCGGCAGGACGAACGGCTCGAGGATGTCGCCGACGTTGATGCCGTCGCAGGCATGCGTGACCGTCGCGAGCGACATCTCGTCGTCCACGGCGTAGACGCGAATCCAGCCGGTCGTCATGAGTGTCGCCGGCGTTTCGTTGGTCACGCGCTCTTTTCTCAGGATGAGCACGCGCTTGGTGTAGAACTCCTGGCCCACCTGAATCCCGTGCTTGGCGCCGGCGCTGATGGTCAGCAGGTCGCCGGGCATGTACTGGTCCTTGTAGAAGGAGTCCTGGCCGCCGGTGATGCGGAGCGTGTTATCAGGCGGGGCGAACAGGGCCGTCGGCGCGCAGGCCAACGAGAGGATCTCGGGTGGAAGTTTGCTCGCGGGCGTGACTGGCCCGCGCTGCGCTGTCAGCGTGGATCCGGCCAGCAGGCCGGCTACCACAACGGCTCCCACGGTCGGTCTGGACGTCATCGGTCGCTCTCCGTCGGGCGAGATTGCTCAGGTCTCTTATCGGTCCGAGCCGGAGGTTCCGCCAGACGGGCACACGTCTTCCCCTGATTGCGTATTCCCAGTTTGGCATCCGCCTTCGCCGAGGCTCCGGCGGGCAGGCCGGGGCTATTGGGTCTTCGACGGCTGCTGAGTCTTCGGGTCCAGTTGCGCCTTCAGCTCCTGGAGCCGTCTCTTGGCATCATCGAGGTGCTCGCTCGTTTCGTACTCCGCGATCAGGCGATCGAAGTACGGGATGGCCTCAGGTATCCGGGGGGGGGTTGATCGAGCCAGAGATTCCGCCAAGTAGTAGTACACCTCGTCCCGGCCCGTGAATTCCGGGTCGTCTTTCAGGATCGTGCGAAATCGCGGGATCGCCCCAACGAACCAACTTATCCTGAAATACGTAATGCCGACGCTCAACTCGTGGCGGCTGAGTCGATCCCGGGCTTCACGCCATTTCATCCGGACTTCGGGAGTCAGCGAGCTCACGGGGCCGTAGCGATCGAAGAACGCCTGGAACTCCTGCAGCGCTGCCCTGGTCTCGCTCTGGTCGCGCTCCGGTGCGCGCATCTGCTCGAAATGCGTCATCCCGAGCTTGAACTGCGCGTAATCGGCGCGGGGGTTCGTCGGGAAGAAGCTGAGAAACTCCCTGTACTCGTTGGCGGCGAGAACCAGAGACTCTGCCGAGTCCTCGCCGAGAAAGGTGTCTCCGATTCCGAGCTTGGCGTCCGCTCGATGCGGGCTGCCTGGGTAATTGTCCACGACTTGCCGAAAGTATTCGCGCGCGTCGGCCCACTTCCGGTCGGCGAGCGCCGCCGTGCCTCGCTCGAAGAGGAACCGATCGGGGTTCGCGGTCTCGGCTGGATTGGGGACGCGGTTTCCGCCGCAGCCGGCCGCGGCGGCGACGAGAGCCACCGCCCAGAGCCACGCCGCGACGATCCCGGCACGGGACCGTCGGGGTCGGGGTACTAGTGAAGTGTGGTTCAATCCAGTCTCGAAGACCTCGCGCGTTTAAGTATCTCTGTATTCTAGACACAGCTCGACCGGTTTCGCCCGCCAAGCGGCCTGCTTCTACAGACGAGGGATGGCCGTTTCTGGCCGGAGACGCTGCCCCCGCCTCATTTGAGCATGTCGCGGACGCGCGAAGGGAGCCGGCAGGGACGGCCCTCACGGCCGATTGCCGCGTGAACCGTCCGCCCGTCGGCGACCACGACGTCTGCCGGCAGCTGTACCACTTCGTAGTCGAACCGGACTCGCACCGGGCTCATGGCCGTCGCCTGCGTCCTGATCTCGACCTCATCGTCGTAGCGCAAGGGCTGTCGGTACTCACACGATGCTTCGATGACCGGGAGACGGACGCCCTCGTCCTCCATCTCGCGGTAGCTCCACCCGGCATCGCGCAGCCATTCGGTCCGGCCGACTTCGAACCAGACGAGATAGTTAGCGTAGTAGACGACGCCCATCTGATCGGTGTCCGCGTACCGGACCCGCAGCCTCGTGCGGCTAACCACCGGCGGTCCTGCCGGCCGCCGCCCTCAGGGCGCGGGTGGCTGCCTCCGCGTCCGGAGTCCCGAAGATCGCCTGGCCGGCGACGAGGATGTTCGCGCCCGCGGCCACCACGTCAGCCGCATTCGACTGGTCGATGCCGCCGTCGATTTCGATCAACGCCGAGGAGCCCGCCGCCGCGAGCGCCGCAACGACGCGCCGGAGCTTCTCGAGGCTCTGCGGGATGAACGCCTGTCCCGCGAACCCCGGGTTGACCGACATGACGAGCACGAAGTCCACATCCTTTGCGATGTCCGTGAGCGAAGACACGGGCGTGGCCGGGTTGATGACCACTCCGGCTTTCGCTCCGAGCTTGCGAATGTGGGAGACCGTGCGGTGCAGATGCGGCACGGCTTCGACGTGTACCGAAACCATGGCCGCGCCCGCCGAGACGAAGTCCTCGAGGTACCGATCGGGATGCTCGATCATCAGGTGCACGTCGAGGGGCCGCGTCGCGACTCGCTTGATGGCCCGCACAACCGGGGGGCCGATCGTGATGTTCGGGACGAAATGCCCGTCCATGACGTCCACATGAATCAGGTCCGCGCCGCCGCGCTCGACCGCGGCGATGTCACGTCCAAGAGCGGCGAAGTCAGCCGCGAGTATGGACGGAGCGAGCTGAACGCGACCGCTCACCGGCTCACCTCGAGCGAGATCGCGTCGGCCGCACCCACGCGGAAACCGCCCGCCGGTTGCTGGCTCACGACAGTGCCGGGAGGGACCCCGGGATACGGCTGCGTGCCGACGATGGAGACGCGGAACCCTTGCCGGCGCAGCGCTTCCGCGGCGCGGTCGCCGTCGACGCCGATGACGTCCGGCATGACATAGGTCGTCGCCATCTCCCCTCGGTTGACGAGCAGCGACACGTGCGGCGATCGTGCGCTGGGCGCCGGGTTCTGGGCGGCCACGACCTCGGCGGGGTAGTCGGCCGAGCGGAACTCCGAGACCGAGGCGATGGCGACACCGTCCTGCTGCACGCGCATCTGTGCGGCGCGCTCACCCTGGCCCACGAGCGCCGGAACGATCGTCCTCTTCGGCCCCGAACTGACCCAGACGCGCACCGTACGTTGGCGCCTGCTGACGACGCCGCCTTCCGGATCCTGTTGCATGACGCGTCCGGCTTCGACCTTGTCGTCAGGACGCGGCTTCTCGTCCACGCGGAGTCCCAGGCCGAGGCCGGCCAGTTCGGCGGTGGCTTCGTTGACGCTGCGGCCGATCAGGGAGGGTACCGTGACGTCTCTGGCCCACAGCGCGATTCGCATCGAGATGCCGAATGAAAGGAGGGCGGTGGCGCCCAGGGCGCCAACAAGGACGAAGGACTTGCCCAGGTTCCACACGCGGGATCCGAAGCGCATCGACGGGAACATTGTACCTTGTCCGTGTTCAGTGTCTTTCCATCGCCGCGGCGAAGAACGCCTCCAGGCCGTGCGCGAAGGGCAGCGTGCGAAGCACGCCTCGCTCGTCGAGGACCGGCGCGAGCGCCGGCGGGCCGCTGACGCGGAGGTCGATCAATCTGAACGCGGGTTCCGCCGAGAGGAATGCGTCCACCACCATCTCGTTCTCCTCAGGCTCGCTGGAACAGGTGGCGTACACGAGCCTGCCCCGCGGACCGACGGTGCGGCCCGCGCGTCGGAGAAGTGCGATCTGACGCCCGGCCAGCCCGGCCAGATCGTCTTCCCGCCGTCGCCATTTGATATCGGGATCGCGCCGCACCGTACCGAGGCCCGAACATGGCGCGTCCACGAGTACGCGATCGAAGACCGTACCGAACGGCAGATGGCCGCCGGCGGCGACGTGCACCGCGTGCGCGTGGCGGCTTCCGGCATCGCCGATCGTGCGGCGGAGCAGCGCCACGCGTCGCGGACGAACATCGCACGCGGCCAGCACGCCGGTGTCGCGCATGTCTCCGCTCATGAGAACGGTCTTGCCGCCGGGCGCGGCGCACACGTCCAGTACCCGCTCGCCCGGCCGGGCATCAACAGCGAGCGGAACGAGTTGTGACGCCTCGTCCTGAACGAGGAATCGGCCGAGGCTCGGGCGCCGAAGCGGGTTGCCTTCGACGACGCGCAGTCCGTGCGGCGCGAACGACACGTCTTCGGTCAGGATGCCGTCTGCAGCAAGGGCGGCGCGCACGTCGTCACGGCTCGAGCGCATCCGGTTCACGCAGAGCGTCAAAGGCGCCGAAGCGTTGTTGAACTGGACCCAGCGCTCCGCTTTGGCAAACCCGAACCGGTCGAGCCAGCGCGAGACGAGCCAGTCCGGGTGCGAGCACGTGATGCCGAGGTACCGGATGACCGCTTCCCGGTCCGACAGGTCGTCCGGTCTTGGAGGCAGCGGCAGCGCATGCCGCCTTCGCAGCGTCGAGCGGAGGACGGCGTTGACGAATCCGGCCGCGCTCTTCCGTCCGGCCATCCGCGTCAGGTCCACCGCATCGTCCACGACAGCGGCGGCGGGCACGCGATCGAGGTGAAGCAGTTGAAAGAGGCTCAGCCTCAGGATCACGAGGACGTCGGTGTCCAGGGCATCGAGACGCCTGCGCGACGCGTGCTCGACGAGGTGATCGCAGGCTCGCTGCCAGCGAAGCGTGCCGTGGACGATTGCGGCAGCCAGCGATCGATCGCGTTCGTCGGCGAGACGGGCGCGGCTGTCGGCCAGGGCCGACGGCAGGTCGCGGGACTCCGAGGCGACGGCGGTCAGCGCGCGGAACGCGGCCGTGCGCGCCGGAGCCGTCATTGGCTGCCGAACCGCGCTCCCGGCCGTATCGAGTGACCCGCCAGGAACTCGCGGCTGCTCATCGCCCGCCGCCCTTCGAGCTGCAGGTCTTCGATGGCAATCAGTCCTGAATGCCCGGTCGCCACGCGCAGCCTGTCGTTGGACGCCTCCACGACGGTTCCCGGCGGCTCCGTGGTCGGCGCGGAGTCGACGCGGGTTCTCAAGATGATCACGCGGTCGCCGGCGAGATAAGTGTAGGCGTGGGGCCACGGGTAGAGGCCGCGAACCCGGTTGTGGATGTAGGCGGCAGGCAGTGCCCAGTCCACGAGGCCCTCGTCCTTGGTGAGCCTCGCGGCGTAGGTGGACAGCATGTCGTCCTGCGGCTCTTCTGCGGCCCTGCCGGCCGCCAGATCCTCGACCACCGTCATGAGCAGCGACGCTCCCAGTTCGGCGAGGTCGCGTTCGACGACGTCGCTCGTCTCGTCGGGACCAATGGGGCGCTTCGCTTTCGCGAACATGTTGCCCGAGTCGAGCAACGCGGCAACCCGGATGATGGTGACGCCGGTTTCGGCCGCGCCGTCGATCACGGCCCTGTGCACCGGAGCCGCGCCTCGATACTTCGGCAGCAGCGACCCGTGAACGTTGATCATGCCGAGCCTCGGTATCGCGAGAAGAGACTCCGGGATCAGCTTGCCGTAGGCAACCACGACGCCGAGATCCGGAGCCCATGTCCGGATGGTGTCGGCGACGCCGGGCTCGCGCAGGCGATCGGGCTGGAGGACCGGCAGCTCGCCTGACAGCGCGGTCGTCTTGACCGGGGAGTCGCTGACCCGCTGGCCGCGCCCACGCGGCCGGTCCGGCTGCGTGACGACGCCGACCACGTAGTGCCGCGACGAGATGAGGCGCTGCAGCGACGGGACGGCGAACTCCGGCGTGCCGAAGAAGACGATTCGCAGACCACCGGAGGTGCGAAGGTGCGGGGGTGCGAAGGTGCGAGGGTGCGATTCGACGCTGACTGCCATTCGTCGTGAACTACCATTTCCCGGCGCGCGAGAGCTTCTTGATCTTCCGGACGATCAGGTCTTTCTGCAGGCCGCGGAGCCGATCGACGAAGACGGTCCCCTCGAGGTGATCCATCTCGTGCTGGAAGCAGCGCGCCAGCAGGCCGGTCGCCTCGACCGTGCGTTCGTGGCCGTCGCGATCCATCCCCTTCAGCAGCGCCCGAACCGGGCGCGCGACGGTGGCGTTGAATCCCGGCACGCTGAGACAGCCCTCTTCCTCGAGCTGCATGCCGTCCCGCTCGACGAACTCGGGGTTGACGAACGTCATCAGATCGGCGGCGTTCCTTCCGTTGGAGATGTCGCAGACGAAGATTCTGACGCCGACGCCAATCTGAGGCGCCGCGAGCCCGATTCCCGGCGCCGCGTACATCGTTTGAATCATGTCGTCCACGATCGACTGGATGTCCGGCGTGATAGCCGCCACGGGCGCCGCCGGCCTGTGCAGGACGTCGGCTCCGTAGCGGACAATCGGACGCAGCATCGGCCCGGCGATCAGCGCGCCGGCGTCGCCGAGGCTCGCGCGGCGCGGAAACGGCGTTCGAGGGCCTCTGCGGTCGCGGCCAGGTGTCGCTCGACTTCCTCGATGGAGTCGCCCCCGGTTTTCTCCAGGAAGGCATCGGCGAGGACGAACGAGACCATCGCTTCGCCCACGACGGCGGCCGCCGGGACGGCGCAGACGTCGCTGCGCTCGATTGCGGCAGGCGCATCCTGCAGCGTTGTCAGATCGACGGATCGCTTGGGCTGCATCAGCGTGGCGATCGGCTTCATGAAGCCGGTCACGCGGACATCCTCGCCGTTGGTCACGCCGCCTTCGAGCCCGCCAGCGTTGTTCGACGGGCGCACCAGAGGCCCTCCGTCCCCGGCCGGCGGCAGGATCTCGTCGTGCACGGCCGATCCCGGCCGAAACGCCACGTCCGGTCCGATGCCGATGCCGACCGCCTTGATGGCGTGGATGCACATCATCGCCTGGGCGAGGCGGCCGTCCAGCTTCCGGTCCCACTGCACGTACGAACCCAGGCCGGGCGGGAGGCCCGTGGCGATCACCTCGAAGGCGCCGCCCAGCGTATCGCCCGCCTCGCGGGCGGCGTCGATGGCCGCGATCATCCGTTGCTGAAGGCCCGCGTCAACGCACCGGAGAGGAGAGTCGTCCGGGATGGCGCGCGCTTCCTCGAACGACACCATCCGGGCCGAGGGAAGCGCGATCCCGCCGATGGCCGAGACGTGGCTCGTGACGCCGATGCCGAAGCGCCCCAGAAGCTGGCGGGCCAGGGATCCGGCGGCCACGCGTGCGGCCGTCTCGCGGGCACTCGCGCGCTCGAGCACGTCGCGGATGTCGGCATGGCCGTACTTGATCGCGCCGGCGAGATCGGCGTGACCCGGCCGCGGACGGGTGACCTCGGCGCGCCTGGTGCCGCTCGCACCCTCTGGCATCTCGCGCTCCACGTGCATCGTCTGCTGCCAGTTCACCCAGTCGCGGTTCCGGATGAGCAGCGCGATCGGAGCGCCCGTCGTGCGGCCGCGGCGAACGCCGCCGACGATCTCGGCGCGGTCGCTTTCGATCTCCATCCGCCGGCCGCGGCCGTAGCCTCCCTGCCGCCGCCGAAGCTGCACGTTGAGCGCGTCGATGTCGAGGTCGAGGCCCGCCGGCAGGCCGTCGAGCGTCATGACGAGCGTCTGCCCGTGCGACTCTCCGGCGGTGAGAAATCGCAGCATTTCCGCTCAATTCTATACGAAGACCTCGCGCGCTTCCGGGTCTCGTGGACCGTATCAACTGGAAGAGGACCCTAGTCTCTACGCGATCGTCACGTCTCGGATTCTCCGGTGACGACGTTCAGGAGGGGCAGGCCGGCGTTCCGGATCTTGGTGAACACGTCCCTGGAGTGTGCGATGTTCATCGGCGCCCGGTACCCGCGTGCGGGATCGAGGGCGGGCCACTCCGGCCCGACGTCGGTCCGCAGGAAGAAGGCGTTCACGCGTTCGGTCGCCACCAGCCGGTACCCTTTCCGGGTCGCGAGGTGCACGAGCGCCGCCAGCGATGCACCCCGGTACGCCCGCACGCCGACGGTCGCCAGATCGAAGCTCTCGTCGTAGGGAATCGTGACCGGCCGCGAGGCGCCGAACAGCCAGTTGTATTCGATGGACACGACGCGCGGGCGGCAGGCCGTGATCGCGTCCCAGACCCAGTAGTCGTTGCCGTCGATGTCGATGCACAGCAGGTCGAGCTCGCCCGTCATCCCGTGCTCGGCGAGCAACGCATCGACGTTCTCGCGCGACACACGTGCCAGCCGTACGGTCACCTGATGGCCGGTGAAGCGGGTTCTGACCTTCTCGATCGCGTCGGGCCGGTTGTCCATCATCAACCCGCTCCAGCCGCACTCCTGGGCCAGGAAGCCCGAGTTGCCGCCGTTCATCCCGCATCCGATCTCGACGAACCGGCGATCCGTCGTGCCGATCCGCTTGAAGATCGCCAGGATCAGGCCGTCTTCGTCGTTCTGAGAGAGGTAGCTGAAGCGCTCGGCGATGAGATCGTAGGGCGGAGTCAGCTCGACGCCATCGAGGTACAGCTTACGGACGACGGCCGGCAGCAGGTCCACGTTCTGCTTCAGATCGGTGATCACCCGCTCGAGTTTTTCAAGGCGCTGGGTGATTTCGGCGAGCGTGGCGACGACGTCGGTTCCGGCTCGCGGCGGCTCGTGCTTCTTCGGTGTGAAGAGTTTCACGTCAGCACGCTCGGCGCATGCCTGCGGTGAGAAATCGCAGCATCCGCGCTCAATTCTATACGAAGAAACTGCGACCTTTCGGCGCGTCCGGCTCGATTCCCTCTGGAAACCGGCGTGGGCACGTCGTTGCAAGGGCGAGGGCATGACCAGATTGCTGCACGATCGCTACTACGCCTACGCGGACGAGCACGCGTGGGATCTCGCGACAGGAGAGAGCGTCCGGATCGGCGAGCTCGCGGCGGCGACCGCGCCGGCGTTGCCTGCCGCGGAACCGCTGATCGAGCTGCTCGAACACGGGCGCGACGGCGAACCTCGCTGGGTCGTTCTGGAGGCGGCAGGGCAGTCCGCGCTTGCGGCCGTCCGCCGCGCCGCCGCCGAAGCGCGGGTTCGCGGCTTTGTGCCGATCGCGGTGAACGTGTATCTCAGGCTGCGCGTTCTGCTCGAGGGCGACCTGCGCCACCGGACGTTGATGCTCATCAGCGGTCCTGGAACGTCCGCCGACGAGAGCCGGCAGGCGTTCGTCGAGGCCGCAGCCAGGTCTCCCCGCCCTCACGTACTCGTGTCGTTTCGATCCCCGCGGCCACGACACGCCGACACGT
>DASTDQ010000312.1:0-3330 GCA_035710305.1 Vicinamibacterales bacterium
CGGCGGCGGCGCAACAGGCTTGCAAGCCACAGGCGGATGCGCGTCCACATGGCGGTACACCCCAGGAATCACTCGCTGCGAAGCGCGGCGAGCGGGTCCACGCGGCTGGCGCGCCGCGCGGGCAGGTACGCGGCCAGCCACGCCGCGGCGCCGAGCACGAGCGGCGCACCTGTCAGTGCGACGGGATCGAACGTCCCGACGCCGACGAGCAGCGCCGCGAGGAAGCGAGCCGCGACAAGCGATGCGGCAACGCCGATGGCCCCGCCGACCAGCACCAGCCGCAGGCCGTTGGTCGCGAGCAGCCGCGCGACTCCGGCGGCATCGGCCCCGAGCGCCATGCGTATGCCAACCTCGCGAGTACGCATCGCCACGGTGTATCGCACCAGCCCGTACACTCCGACGGCGGCAAGCGCCACGGCCATCACCGCGAACGCCGACAGCATGAAGGCGCCCAGCTGCGACGGCAGACGCGACATCGCCAGATGCTCCGCCATCGTCGTGGACTGGACGATCTGCAGGTCCGCATCGATCTCCGGAACGGCGGCAATCAGCGCTGACGTGATCCGGGCCGGATCGGTCGCTGCGCGGACGACGAAGTTGAAGATGGGGCTCGCGTTACTCTGCGCGTAGTTCTCGTAGACCAGGTCGCGCGGTGCTTCTCCGAGCGAGCGCACGTTGATGTCGCTGGCCACGCCGACGACCATCAAGTCGGTGTCGGCCGGATCGGGTCGGCGCAAGACGCGGCCCAGCGCGTCGCCGTCGGGCCAGTACCGGCGGGCCATGGCCTGACTGATGACAGCCACGGGTTGCGTGTCTCGCCGATCGCCGTCGTTGAAGGTGCGGCCGGCCACGATGGCCACGCCGGCTGCGTCGAAGAAGGCTCCGTCCACCGTGGCCCGGTTGGCGCGGTACGACTCCTGGCCGGGGGGCGGGACGCCTCCGTCGACGGTGAAGTCCGTGAAGCTCGAGGCAAACTCGAGCGGCAGCGGCCAGACGAGCCCGGCGGCTTCTACGCCGGGCAGCGCCCGAAAGCGCTCGAGCACGCGACGCGTCCGCTGCACAACTTCGTCGGGAGTGGAACGCGCGATCGGCATCATGAGGGCGAGGATCGACGTCGGAGCCCGGCCGAAGCCGGGATCGACGGAGAGCATCTGCTGCCAGCTTCTCAGGAACAGCCCGGCTCCGACGAGCAGCACGAGGGACATGGCGACCTGGGCGATGACCAGTGCGTTGCGCCATCGGAGTGTGCCCGGCGCATCGCTTCCTCTGCTGCCTGTCTTGAGCGCCGAGCCGAGGTCGGCGCGCGTTCCCTGCGCGGCGGGAACCAGTCCGAGGACGACCCCTGTCAACACGCCCGCGCCCGCAGTCAGTGCCAGGACCCGCCAACCGAAGAGCACCGTCGAGTCGATGCCGAAGTTCAGATCGAGCCTCAAACCATACGGCAGCGGGAGGTCGATCGACACCAGAGCACGGAGGAGCACGAGCGCCAGAACGAGGCCAACGGCCGCGCCGCCGAGCCCGAGCAACGCGCTCTCGACGAGCTGCTGGCGGACAAGCGCGCCCCTGGTCGCGCCGAGGGCCCGCCGCACCGCCGTCTCTCTTCCTCGATCGAGGGCGCGCGCCAGCAGAAAGCTCGCAAGGTTCGTGCAGGCTAGAAGCAGCACCAGCCCCACCACCACGACAAGCAGCAATGACGCCGCACGCAGCAGCGGGTCCACGCCGGGGTAGATCTGCACGTCGGCGGTCGGTACGAGCGAGAAGCGCTCGCCCGGGACCCACCCCTCCGGCCGTGCGCGCGTCAGGCTTTCGGCGACGAGGGAGGCCGTGTGTTCCGCCTGTACTCGCGTCGCGCCTGGTGCGAGTCTCGCCTTGACGAAGAAGCTGTGGAAATCCCGCTGACCGAGCATGTCCACGCCCATCAGCTCGTTCGCCATCGCCATCGGGACGTAGAAGGCCGGCGTCAGGAGCGGGAACGCGCCCCGGTACTGGGCCGGTGCGACGCCGATGATCTCGTAGTCGCGCCCTCCGATTCGCAGCGTTCGACCGACGACGTTCGGGTCGGCGCCGAAGGCGCGTTGCCAGTACCCGTAGCTGAGCATCACCACCGGATGTCCGCCCAGCGCGACGTCGTCCGCGGGAAGAATGGCCCTGCCGAGCAGCGGCTCGACGCCGAAGAGCGCAAACGCGCCTCCCGACACCACCTCGCCCATGACGACCCGTACCGTCCCGCCTCCATCGATGGGCGCCGGGAAGAACGTTGACACCGCGATCCCGCTGAAGACCTCGGTCGTGCTCTTGCGCAGGTCCTCGATGTTCCGGTACGACGGCAGATTGAACCCCTGCCCGCCTTCGGTTTCGTAGATGTTGACGAGCGTCTCGGGGTTCGCGAGCGTGGAATCGCGGGAGAGCACCGCGTGAACCGCGCCAAAGATGACGGCGTTCGCGCCGATGCCGATTGCGAGCGACAGCACGGCCATCGCTGAGAAGGCTGGATACCGGCGCAGCGAGCGCAGGCCGTAGCGGACGTCCCGGGCGATGTGCTCCACCCAGGCGCCGCGTCGTACATCCCGGACGTGGGCGCTGACGGAGTGGACGCTGCCGAACTCCAGCCGCGCCCGGCGCCGCGCTTCCGACGCCGACAGCCCGCGCGCCTCCCAGTGCTCCGCGCGCGCACGCAGATGGAACTCGAGCTCCTCCGTCAGATCCTCGTCAAACCGGCGGCGGCGCAGAAGGCTTGCGATCCACAGGCGGATGCGCGTCCACATGGCGTCAGACCTCTCCAACGCGTGTGCTCAGCGCGGCCGTCATGGCGTCAGACAGCCGGTTCCAGCTCGCCATGTCGTCCTTCAGCCGGCGCCGGCCTGTTGCGGTCAGCCGGTAGAACTTGGCCTTCCGGTTGTTGTCGGAGACGCCCCATTCGGTATCGAGCAGCCCCTGCTGCTCCAGGCGGAAGAGCGCCGGATACAGGGCGCCCTGCTCGACCAGCAGGGCGCCGCCCGTCATCTGCTCGATGCGGAGCAGGACGCCGTAGCCGTGCAGCGGGCCCAGGGACACGGCCTTGAGGACGAGCACGTCGAGCGTGCCGGGAAGCAGGTCTGCGCGGGGCGGCATGGCAGTCTCCTAAGTGTCTTAGGCGAGACTACCTGACGCTCTCCTAAGCTGTCAAGGGGTGAGCCTCTACTGAACCTTGTCTAATCCTTCGGTCAGCTCGATGGAGGTGCCCCAGGGATCGTTGACGAACGCGATCGCGATGCCGAGCGCCGGCACCTGCCGGTACGCGACGGTGAGCTTGATGCCCTGTGATTCCAGCTTCTTCGTGAACGCCTCGAG
>DASTDQ010000313.1:0-2021 GCA_035710305.1 Vicinamibacterales bacterium
CCGCGGCCTGGTCGCGCATCTGATCCTTCACGGGACACGCGGGCGTCGTCAGCTCGATCGTGAAAGAGACGCGCGACCCCGCGACGGCAAGGTCCTTCACGAATCCCAGCGAGACGATGTCCTTTCGGATGTCGGGATCGATGACGACTCGCAGGGCGTTGAGGACAAGATCCCGGTCCAGCACAGGGGGCATATCCTCCGATCTTACTTCGTGGGCTCGAAGAGCCGCCTCCCCTCGTTGGTCAGCAATACCCAGAGCGCGTAGACGCCGAGGGCCGTCCCGAACGGAAGGACCAGGAGGTTCACGAGCGCGAGACCGAGGCACAGGATGCGGCCGAGCGGCTGGCGGCGCCGGAGCAGTGCCGACGCCCACACGTGGGCGCCGCCCCAGAGCAAGGCGAAGGCGCCAATCGTCGCGAAAACGGCCGCGGTGAGGCCGGCCGCGAACTCGAGCGACGTGCCGAGCGACTCGCCGAGCTCGACCAGGGCCCCGGCGGCGAGCAGCAGCATGGACAGTCCGAACAGGATGGACAGCGCGCCCCACAGGCCCGCGAGAATGCCCAGGAGCCTGACGTGCCGCTCCACGGCCTAGCCGACGAGGACGTGAAGCTCGATGGGCGTGGGTGCGTGCCAGCGCGGGACGACCGTGAAGCGGAACCGGTCGCCGTTGAGCACTCCCGCGGGGATGCTGACCTGCAACACGTGATGCATGAGACGCGATCCGCTGCCCATGCAGTCGCGGCACTGCTCGGTCCACGACTCTCCCCGCCCGCCACAGTGATGACACGTGAGCCGGACGGGTACCTCGAGCGGCACGGTCGAGCCCCGGCGTGCCTCCTCTCCCGACAGACGCACCGTCGTCTTCCACCTCGCGGGCGACTCGTCGGCGAGAAACCCGCGGCGAATCCGATCGACGGCGAGTGCCACCGAAGGGAAATCGATCACGACCTCATCGGCGAAACAGCGCGCCTCGACGTGATCGCCGTCGACCGGAACGATCGCGACGCGATTGACGCCGTGACGGCCGAAGGGCTCTCTGCTCATCGAACTGCTGGTACGATAGGAGCCACTCGAGGAGATGTCAAATGGCCGGCAAGGAGTGTCCGATGTGCGGCGACGTCATGCAATTGCGGGAACACGAGGTCACCGATCGGGTGCCGGGCACACTCCAGACGAGGACGTCGAAAGCAATGGAATGGGTGTGTCCCGAATGCGACTACTTCGAAGATTGGGAGAGCGACGACGACGAAGGTGAGTAAGGGGCGGGCGCCTCAGCGGGCGCCGAGCGTGAGCAGCAGCTCTCTCCGGATGCCCTCGTCGATCTCGTCGAAATTCAGCGCCGTTTCACACTCGTCGCACTGCACTTCCAAAACGGCCGGACGGCCCTCCTCCGACGCCTCGAGCCTCGACTGATCTTGATGGACGACGTGCATCTGCAGCGTCTTCACCAGGAAGTTCTGGTCGTTCCCACAGCTGGGACAGGTCAGGGCCACGCGAATATCCTCTTTCGTCGTCAATCTTTGCTCTCCGAATCCTGATTTTATGAGATGGATTCCGGCAAGCGCAATGCATAAAAGCACTTGCGCCAAGCTGGACCGCTCGGCTCCCGACGGCGCCGGGCCCAAAACAAACGGAAAAACCTGCGATCGTGTGAAAGCGGGCCCTTGCGCAGAATCGCGCACGGACTCACGAAGTCCGCGATGCGGAGGTGTAAACGAGCCGGGTTTCCACCAGGGCATCGGGAAAGAGCGCCTGCGCCGCGAGCCGATAGAGCTCGGTCTGGGCCCGATCCCCGTCGCGTGGCCTGCCGGTTTTGAACTCCAGGACCGTGACCCGATCGGGGGCGGCGACTAGGCAGTCGATCGCGCCGCGGACGATTCGATCGCCGACGGTCAGCACGAACGGAACCTCGTGAAACGGCTGACCGGACAGGTATGTCTCTCTTAGATCTCGCTGCGCGGACAGCGCTCGAAACCTGGCGATCGCTTCAGCCGCAAGAGAGGCGAGGTCTACCTCCTCGA
>DASTDQ010000314.1:0-10667 GCA_035710305.1 Vicinamibacterales bacterium
CGACGACTCGTTCATCCCGCTCGAAGAGCGGACGGCGATCGCCAACCGCGAGGGCGCCGACCTCTTCCTGTCGATTCACGCGAACGCCAGCACCGACACGTCCGCGCGAGGCATCGAAACCTACTTCCTCAACCTGACCACCAACCCGGCCGCCGAGGCAGTCGCGGCGCGCGAGAACGCGTCGTCGGGGCGAGGCATGGGCCAGCTGCCCGACATCGTCAAGGCGATCGCGCTCAACAACAAGATCGACGAGTCGCGCGACTTCGCGTCGATGATCCAGGGCTCACTCTTCACGCAGGTGCGGAAGGCCGACAAGAACGTCCGAAACCTCGGCGTCAAGCAGGCGCCGTTCATGGTGCTGCTCGGCGCAACCATGCCCAGCGTCCTGGCGGAGATCTCGTTCATCACGAACAGGCAGGATGCCGCGCTGCTCAAGACCGACAAGCACCGCCAGCGGATTGCCGAGGCGCTCTACGGCGGCGTCGTCCGCTACCAGCAGTCGCTCAAGAACGTCCGGGTGGCCGCGGCGCAGTAGGGACTCTTTTCCTTTTCCTGTAGCGTCGTCCTTAGTTCATGGTCCGCGGTGCTTGGTCCGTCCTTGGTCCCTCGTCCTTGGTCCTCTGCGGACCCAAACTGCGAGCTACACCGATCTGAAAAGCACGCTAGAATCCCGTCCGATTCGAGCGGGTACGACGTGGACCGCTCCGGCAGCACCTGCTGATTACGCGCGGCCCGGCGATCTACTAGCAGCTATTCATCACGGGGTATGCCTTCTTCTGATCTCAGCTGGATGATTGGCGCCAGAGTCCGAGCGATATCGTTCGTCGAACCAAGCTCTTGGCATTTCGAATTCGTAGGTGGCGGCACGCTTCGCACAGAGACGCTGTGGCGGATCATTAGCAAGGGAAAGGTACAGGCGACTAGCGTCGATCACGGGCATCAATTCGGGCTACAGCAGCCCGTTGATGCAGCCGCCCTAGCGAAAGGCTCTCTTGCTGAAGCAACAGTACGGCACGCGTCGATCGCTCGGGAAACTGGTGATGTGGTGGTGGACTTCGCCAACGGCTCGAGACTCGAGGTTCTCACAACGTCGAGCAGTTACGAAGGCTGGTCGATTGTCTCACCGAGGGGTGACGAGGTCATCGGACTTGGAGGTGGGTCTATCGACGTTCGGCGGCGTGAGGCTAACCGGCCGCTGCACCTGACGGCAGCGGGGCCCGCGCGGCGCCAGTTCCTGGTGGCGGCCGGCGCGCTGATTGCCGCCGATGGTGTGCGGGTAACAGCGGCCCAGATTACTGGAGGCACGATGTTCGGTCTTATTGGCAAGATCACGGCCGTGGCTGGCCAGCGTGAGGCCCTCGCCAGTATTCTGATTGATGGCACTGGCGGCATGCCTGGCTGTCTCAGCTACGTGGTCGCGGCCGACACGGCGGACCGAGATGCGCTCTGGGTGACCGAGGTGTGGGAAGACCAGGCGAAGCACCAGGCTTCGCTGAAGCTACCGGCAGTGCAGGCGGCCATTGCAAAGGGCCGTCCGCTCATTGCTGGTTTCAGCAACCGCACGGAAACGACGCCCCTTGGCGGTTACGGCATTCCCGCCGCACGGTAGCAACCGGCTATCTCAAGACCGACAAACACCGCCAGCGGATTGCCGAGGCGCTCTACAGCGACGTCGTCCGCTACCAGCGGTCGCTCAAGAACGTTCGGGTGGCCGCGGCGCAGTAGTCCAACGTCCCCCTCCACGAACCACGGAGACGCGGAGACACGGAGAACGTTTCCGCCAGACATTCGCGCCTAACCACGCGTCACCCAAAGAAGAGTGTCTGCTAGAATCCCGTTCGATTCGATGGGTTACTGCGTGGACCGCGCCAGCAGTACCAGTTGGTTACGCGCAGCCCGGCGGTCACTAGTAGTTAGGGATACAAGAATGACAGCGATAGCCATCTGGCTCAACGACGAAGAGCCGAAGCATCCGACGCTGTGGATCGTCGCCGACAGCAGAATCAGCGGAGCGTCTGCGGCGCCGTTGATAGAGGACGGCGCAAAGATCTTCTCGTTGCCGGTAGTGTGTCGAGCGCCTGGTCAAGATGGCTTCTTCTCTAGGATTAGCTACACCCACTCATTCGGATATTGCTTCGCCGGCAGTACGCTGATGGGCCAGAACGCGTATTTGGCCCTCGTGCCACTGCTCGGCAATTTGGCTGCTCGAGCGGACTACGTGCCTTCGATGGCCGATGTGGCCAGCTACGTTCACCGCTACCTACTCCACACGTTCGACGACTTCAAATCCAAAGTCGGAGAGAGCGCCATGTTCGAGGTCGCCATCTTCGGCCATTGCGGCCGCACGAATCGGCTCACGGCGTTTCATGTTGAACCGGGCCGTGATGAAGCCGGTACCTGGACTCTGAAATGCTCTGAACGGGAAGATATTCAGGTGGGGCATCCTCTTTACTTGGGCGCCGACAAGTCCCGAATGATGGAGCGGTTCGCGGCCGCTCTTGGCAGCGCGGCGCCGGGCCGGCCGCTGAGTCGAATGCCTAGGTACGTCATCCAAGATTGCATTTCCGATGAGTCGTTACCGAGCATCGGCGGAGACGTGCAGCTAGGTATCGCTAATTCGTTCGGCTTCCGGGCGCTCGCACTGGTCAAGCCGCGGGTGTATGGCAAGCCAGAGGCCTACATAAGCTACCTCGGCCGGGAACTAACGCCTGACTTGGCGCAACTTGGTGAGGCGCTAGTCGCGGGCCCAGCGATGGTTGGGTGAGTATGCGGCGCAGCGTCACCTCGATGGAAGCGCAGGTCAACGTCTTCTCAGGCCTGGCCGAGGCGTCTGTCTCGACGCGCCGCTGAACTGCGACGGCGCGCGGCTCATTCGCAACGTTCCACGAACACCGGCGGATCAGGCCGCCCACCCGTCGCATAGCGCGACCGCGACCGAATCCTTGTGCACGTCCAACCCGACGAACAGCGGAGTAGACTTGGCCATGGCTGACCTCCGGGAACACAGCGCTGCGAACCATGCAGCGGTGCGGCCGCCAGGCTAACCCGCGAGACAACCGGAGGTCAGATCTTGCCTCGATAAAGTAGACACTTCCACCTAACGGAAGTGCATGGCGCAGACCAGTCGACCGCCCGGCGTCTTGCGAGGCCGCGGTGCCGAAGGCGGCGTCACCGAGAACCCACCTCCGCGTCTCCGTGTCTCCGTGGTTCGTGACACGCGTGGTGGGCCACCGCCCCAAGGCAGTAGGTGCGAAGCTACCGGCTACCAGCTACTTGGTCGTCCAGAGCGTCAGGTTCGTCTCGTCCTTCACGAACACACGGTTGCCTGAATAGGACGGCTGCCCCCACGTCGCGACGTCGGCGACCTTGTACCTGCGCAGCGGCTCGAACGCTGTCCGGCTGTTCTGCACGATCACCAACTCGCCGTCGTCTTCGAGACTGAAGAGCAGGTTTCCGGCCCTGGCAATCGCGGCGTGCCCGCCCTGGCGCCCTTCCGACGTCCAGAGCGTCTTCCCCGTTTTCACATCGACCCCGAAGTACTGGCCGGAGTTCCTCGTCGAGAGGCCAAACAGCACGTCGCCGGCGAGAACTGCGTCGCTCAGGCGCATGGGCACGTCGGCGTTCTCCCACACGGTTTCCACCGACCACTTGTCGCCCTGCTTGCTGACCCGAAGCGCGGACGTCGGCGGGCCGTTGCTCGACACGATCAGCAGATCACCCGCGACGACCGGCGTGTTCGAGTTCGTGTTGTTCGGGCTGACGAACGGCCGCTCCCAGAGCAGCGCGCCCGTAGCCACGTCAACGCCCACGAGCTTGCCCTGTGTGATGGTCACGATCTGCCGGGTCCCTCCGAAGTCGGCCAGGACCGGGGAGCCGTATCCCGGACCGTCGCCCTTCCAGCTCCACCGCTGGTCGCCCGTGCTCGCGTCGAACGCGGTCAAGGCGCCTTCGTCGTGCCCGCCGAGGTGAAACACGACGAGCCCGCGGTCGATGACAGGCGAGAACGAATGTGTCGTGAACATCGGCACGACGGTCGAACCGGGCTTCTGCCAGAGCTGCTTGCCCGAGGCGGCGTCGTAGGCCGTCACGATGCCCGTCATCCCAATGGAATAGAGGCGGCCGTTGGCGAATAGCGGCGTCGATTTCGGGCCGGGGCCGTGCTGCTTCGTGGCAGGCATCATGGTGAAGGTCGCAGTGTGCCCCGTCTCCCAGAGCACCTTGCCGCTGTCGGCGTCGATCGCCATCATGACCTCGCGCTCGCCCTTGCGCGCGAACTGGTAGATCCGGTTGCCGACCACAAGCGGCGTCGCGTATCCCTGCCCGACCTCGACCTTCCACTTCTGCGTCAGTTTTTCCGGCCACGCGTTCGCGTCGGCAACGGCCGGGGCGGCGCCATCGCGGCTGGGGCCGCGCCACTGAGTCCAGTCATTCGAGGCGCGCTGCGCCGAAACAGGCATCACGAGGGCTGCGAGCACGACGAGCGCGACCGAGATACGAGATGAAGACGACATGCGATGAGCCTCCTGCGGAATGAAATCGGGACTCTGACTTCCCCCCTGCCCCCTGCCCCCTGCCCCCTGCCCCCTACACTCTCGTCTACCTCGCCCGCACATCATAGCTCGCGAGGATCTCCTGGTTCCGGATATAGAGCCGGCCACCGCTGACGACCGGGTGCGCCCAGCTTGACCAGCCTTGATCGGGAACCGGGAAGCGCCCTTTCTCGCGGTATCCGGTTGGCGACGCTTCGACGAGCCCGACGACGTTGTTCTCGCTCAGGATGTAGAGATGGCCGTCGGCGTACGCGACCGACCCCTTCCCTACGCTCCTGTCCCGCCACATGACCTTGCCCGTCGCGAACTCCATGCACGTCAGGATGGAGTTGCTGAAGCCGTACAAGTAACCATCGACGAGGACCACGCCGCCGTGATGGTTCTGCATGTTCGAGGTGAAGTAAATCTCCTGGGCGCGATTTTCTTCGCCGGCCGCTCGAAGCCCGAGAAGGGCGCCGCCGGTGCCGTAGGCCGACGTGAAGAACACCTTCCCGTCCGCGTATACGGGCGTCGTGATATTGGCCGTCCCGTTGGCCACGTTGCCGTAGCGCCACATCAGCTTGCCGTCCGAGGCACGGACGCCGACGGCGGCTTCGCTCGTCAACGTCATGATCGTCCGGACGCCCTGCACGTCGGCCACGACCGGCGACGCGTACCCCGCCTCCTCGCTCAACTCCTTACTGATCCACACGGTCTTGCCGGTCGCCTTCTCCAGCGCCACCATACCGGCATTCCGCCCGCCGGGGCTGACGATGACGAGGTCGCGATCGACGAGCGGCGACTCGCTGATCAGCCAGTTGATGTTGCGCCCGCGGAACTCCTGAAGGATGTTCCGGCGCCACACGATCTTCCCGTCGGCCGCCTGCAGCGACGCGAGATCGCCGTTCTCGGTGAGGACGAACACGCGGTCGCCGTCAACCGTCGGCGTGCTGCGCGGGCCGGATCCCCGGTCGTTATTCCCTGATGATCCGAGCTGGGCCGACCAGACGAACTTCCCCGTCGCGCGATCCAGGCTCGTCACGATGCTCTGACGGTTCTTCATGCCCTGGAGGTACACGCGATCGCCGCGGACGGCCACCGAGCCGTACCCGCCACCGAGCTGAGACGCGGACCACACGAGCGCAGGGCCCGACTTCGGCCACTGCTTGAGAAGCCCGGTCTCCTTCGACACGCCATTCCGGTCCGGTCCGCGCCACTGCGGCCAGTCGGTCGATGGCGTCTGCGCCATCAAGGCCATGCACCCGAGAATCAAGGCGCCGGCCGTCGCGACAATCGAGGTACTTCTCAGAATCCCACCCCCGCGCTGACGCCGAACGTCCTCGGGTTGCCCATCTCGCCGATGAAGCCGGATGGCGAGAGCGGACCGTACGCGAACGCCGTCGGAATGTACCGGGTGTCGAACGCGTTCCGGATCCACGCTTCAACGAACACCCACCGGCTCCGGACGCCGGCCCGGAAGTTGGCGAGCGAGTACGCGTCCTGCCCTTCGAGATTGAAGTCGTCGTACATGAACGCGCCCGAGAAGATCCCTTCGGCCCGACCATACAGCGACACGCCCTGACGCACGTCGTGGGAGATCTGAACGCCGATCGTTCCCGTATAGTCGGGAGTATTCGGGATGATGTTGCCGCCGACGGGGGCGCCGCTCGACGTGCTCCCCTCGTCGAACCGCGCATGCGTGTAGCCCACCGACCCGAACACATCTACGCCGGGATGCACCCGGGCGTTGACCTCGACCTCGACGCCGGAGCTCGCCGCGCCTCCGATGTTGGCGATGTAGAACTCTCCCGGGACCTGGGGGTTCGGCACGTTCGTCTGCAGGTCGCTCCAGTCGATCCAGAACACCGATGCGTTGGCCGTCACGCGTTCGCCTGCCCACGCCGTCTTCACTCCCCCCTCGACGCTCCACGTGTGCTCTTCGCCGTACGCCTCGCTGCCAACCGGAGACGAAGGGTTGAAGCCCCCCGCGCGATATCCGTTAGCCACGGCGGCGTAGATCGTCTTCCCCGGCTGGACGTGAAACGCAGCGGCAAACTGGGGCGAGACGTTTGCGTAGCTCTCGTCCGCAACGATGTCCCGCTGCGGCGGAAGGAACGGCAGAGCGGGCGTGTAGAACGTGCTGAGATTCGCGTCCTTCTGCTCGTAGTCCACGCGAACACCGGCCGTCAGATCGAGCCGCGTCGCCAGAGTGGCCGTCCCCTGTCCGTACACGCCGACGCCGAAATCGTCGAGCGCAGCCAGGGGGGCCGTGTTGGCGACGTCGAACGGCAAAGAGGTGAAGATCGGCCCGAGCGTGTTGACGGCGTTCTGGTCGTAGTTCTGCGTGAACAGGAACACTCCGGCCTGCCACGCCAGCCTCGAGTCGCCGCCCAGTCGAACCGGCGCCTTGGCTGCTGAAGACAGACGTACTTCCTGCGTGAACTGAAAGCTCTCCTCGACGTTGTTGCGCGTCAGGAGCGGCAGAGGCGAGTAGTCCAGGTCGGTTGCGTCCTCGGTGTCCCACTTCACGAAGCCGGTCGTGGACGACACGGCAACCCGCTGTCCCTCGTGCCGGTTCACGATCGTCGTCGCGAGCACGTCCCGGTTGGTGTGGCCCTCGAAGTCGCGGGCGGTGTGAAACGGGTTCTGCCGCAGGCCCTCGAGGTCGCTCAGCGCGTAGTCGCCGTCCCGATCGCGCTCGCCGTTGACGATGACGCGCGTCTCCCAGGCGGTCGCCGGCGTCCAGAGGAACTGGCCCTTCGCGGCGAAGCCGGAACGAGCGTCGAGATCGTTCCCCGTGAGATCGTTGACCGTGTAGCCGTCACGGCGGCCGTAGTGCATCGAGAGGGCGACGCCCATCTTCCCGTCCGCGAGGGGACCGTTGATGCTGCCTCGCACATCCCGGGACGCGTTGTTGGCGAAGGGAACCGAGAAGGTGCCGGACCAGTCGGCGAGAGACGGACGAATGCTCGTGATGTTGACGAGACCGCCCAGCGTGTTCCGGCCGAAGAGCGTGCCCTGCGGGCCGCGCACGAACTCGGCCTGCTCGACGTCGAGAAAGTCGAGGCTTGCCGTGTTGGCGTGCAGTTGGGGCACGCCGTCGTAGAGTGTGGTGACCGACGGGTTGGCCGGACTGCCGCCAATGCCGCGGAAGCGCGCGTTACTGAGCTTCCTCGCGGTGAACTCCGTGAAGTGCAGATTGGGACCGTACGCACCCGCCTCGCTCACGATGTTCACGCCTGCGTTCTCCAACGTCGTCTTCGGAACGGCGGTCAGGCTGAGCGGAAGCGTCTGGGCGTCGGCCGGCTCTTTCTGTGCCGTCACGATGAGCGTCGGCAGCTGAAACGTCGCTGCAGGTTGCGTGGTCTGCGACTGGGTCGATTGTCCTCGAGCGGCTGACGGAGTAAGCAGGAGAGCCGACGCGACCGACAACGCGGTCGCACGCGCGGCCAACTGCTGAGGGTACGATGCAACGCGGCGATGAGTCATGACCGTCCATTATGCACGGCCTCCCAGTCCGCGCAACGAGAGGGACGAATCGTGGGGCGACGGCATGCAGGCCGATGCTAGGATCTAGGGAGCGCCTGGTCGCGGGGGAACGCGGCCATTCGTAAACAGCGCTCGGGTTGGCAGCGTATTGACTCGATTACGTCTGCTGGCGTAACGGACGGGCTGAGGGTGCCTTGATGCGGAAGACATGTTGGTTGGTGGCCACCGTCGTGATGGCGTTGAGCGTGGTGCTGCCCGCCCAGGGGCCTCGCCGCGTGCGGGTCGGAGATTGGCCCGAGCTTCGCGGACCCAACCGCGACGGCATCTCCAGGGAGACGGGGCTCATCAGCTCATGGAAGTTGAACGGGGAGAACTTCCTCTGGCGCGTCCCGTCCGGCGGGCGCTCGACTCCCGTCGTGATGGGCGATCGCGTCTACGTGCAGAACCCCGTGGGACGCGGCGCCAGCCTGCAGGAACGGGTCATGGCGCTCGACGCCGCCACCGGCAAGGTCATCTGGGAATACCACATCAATCTCTTCCAGAGCGACGTGCCCGCCCATCGCATCGCGTGGGCGTCACCCGCCGTCGATCCCGAGACGGGCAACATCTACGTCCTCAGCGGCGGGGCCGAGGCGATCGCGCTCAGCCCCGACGGCAAGCGCCTGTGGAGCCGATCGTTCGGCGAGGAGTTCGCCGCCTTCACGACGCACGGCGGCCGGACGATGTCGCCCGTCGTCGACGGCGACCTCGTGATCGTGAGCGCCGCCGTCTCCAACTGGGGAGCGGCCGCGGCGCGGGCGCACAGGTTGATTGCTCTCGACAAACGCACCGGGGACGTCATCTACGTCGCCAACCCGGGCGGCCGCCCGTACGACACCGCCTATGCCCCGCCGAGCATTGCGACGATCAACGGGATGCGCCTGCTGATCGACGGACTGGGAGACGGCGCTGTCTACGCCATTCAGTCTCAGACCGGGAAGAAGGTGTGGGGCTTCCCTGTGTCCAAGCGCGCCATCAATACCGGCGTCGCCATCCGGGGCAACACCGTCTTCCTGTCGCACGGGGACGAGAACCTCGAAGGCGTCGAGCTCGGACTCATCGCCGCCATCGACGGCAGCCAGACCGGCGACATCAAGACGGCGACATGGGCGATTCGCGGCACCGAGTTCGGTTACTCCTCGCCGATCATCGACGGGACGCGCCTCTATCAGCTCGACAACGCGTCCACGCTCAGGGCGTACGACACCGCCACGGGCAAGCAAATCTGGACGCTTCCGATGGGGCTCGCGCAGAAGGCGTCGCCAGTACTCGCCGACGGCAAAATCTACGTCGGCACTGACGGCGGCACGTTCTTCATCGTCAGGCCGCAGGCCGATCGCGGCGAGATCCTGAGCCAGGTCGAGCTGCCGAACAGCACGAACAGCTGCTGCGGATCCGAGGGGACCCCGGAACAGATCCTCGGCAACGCGGCCATCTCGCGCGGCCGCATCTTCTTCATGTCGAGCGATGCCATCTACGCCATCGGCGCGAAGAGCGCGACTTCGCCCACCGGCCTGGCGGTCGATGAACCGGCCGTGGCCGGCTCCGGCGCACCGGCGCACCTGCAGGTGTCGCCCACCGAGCTCAACCTCGTGCCGGGACAGACCGTGAAGCTTCGCGCCCGGCTCTTCGACGCGGCCGGCAGGTTCCTGCGCGAGGAAAAGGCGACGTGGTCGCTCGAGGGGCTCGAGGGCACGATCGCCGACGGCGCGCTGACGGTCGCCAACAAACCCGTTGGACAGGCCGGCGTGATCAAGGCGGCTGCGGGCGGGCTTACCGGCGAAGCGCGCGCGCGCGTCGCTCACCCGCTGCCGTGGACCGAGACCTTCGACGGTTACGCGGACGGCGCGATCCCGCCGGGATGGGCCAACACCGTTCCGGGACGCCTCGTCGTGGCGACGCTCGACGGACAGAAGGTCCTGCAGAAGGAGCCGCTCAACACGATCTTCCAGCGCGGCCGTACGTTCATCGGCCCGCCCGACTGGTCGAATTACACCTTCCAGGCCGACGTGCGCGCGCCCGAGCGCAGGCGGCAGATGGCCGACGTCGGCATCACCGCCCAGCGCTATTCGCTGGTGCTCTACGGCACGGCCCAGCAGTTGAAGCTCGAGCCGTGGGAACCGGAAACCGTGCGCACCGTGACAGTGCCGTTCCAATGGAAGCCGGACACGTGGTATCGGTTGAAGGTCCGTGTCGAGAACCTGCCGAACGGCCAGGTGCGCGCCAGGGGGAAAGCGTGGGCCGTCGGCCAGGCCGAGCCGGCTGCCTGGATGATCGACAAGACGGATCCGATTGGAAACAGGGAGGGCGCCCCAGGGCTCTTCATCAACGCCCCGTTCGGCGCGTATCTCGACAACTTCGAGCTCACGCGAAACCAGTAGCTGCGAGGACGATAAATCACAAGGACATACCACTAGATATGGCGACCTACTTGAAACGACCGCGACTCCACCTCGTGTTCCTCGCCTTGCTGGCGGCTCTGGCGTGCGCTCTGCCGACCGCGTACCTGTCGGCGGCCGATCCCGGCACCAACGACTGGCCGATGTGGGGAGGCACGCCCGACCGCAACCTGGTGTCGAACATGAAGAACGTCCCGTCGGAGTGGGACGT
>DASTDQ010000315.1:0-5304 GCA_035710305.1 Vicinamibacterales bacterium
AGATCCGGCGCGCGGTGGCCGAGGCCACCAGGCGAGGCAAGCTGCGGCCGAACTCGGTGGACTCGCTCACCGGCGAGAACTCGGGCGACAACCTCGGCCCCGGCACGCCGATCGTTCACTTCGAGCAATGGGAGAACGACGACGAGATCGAAGTGAAGCTGATACTGAAAGGTGGGGGCTGCGAGAACATGAACGCGCAGTACTCGCTCCCGGCGGAACTCACCGGCCTCGGACGCGCGGACAGGTCGCTGGCAGGCGTTCGCAAATGCATCCTTCACGCGGTGTGGCAGGCTCAAGGCAAGGGATGCGCGCCGGGCGCCGTGGGTGTCTGCGTCGGCGGCGATCGTACATCGGGATACGTGCATGCGAAGGAGCAGTTGTTCCGCACGCTGGACGACGTGAACCCGGACCCGCGCCTGGCGGAGCTCGAGTCGTCCATCATGGGTGAAGTCAACACGCTCGGGATCGGCACGATGGGCTTCGGGGGCCGCGTTTCGCTCATCGGCTGCAAGATTGGCGCGCTCAACAGACTGCCTGCGAGCTTCTTCGTGTCGGTCGCCTACGATTGCTGGGCGTACCGGCGGCTGGGCGTCATCCTCGACAGCCGCTCGGGCGCCATCACGCGCTGGCTGTACCGGGACGCGTCGAGCCCGGTCATCCACATGGCGGATCAGGCCGGCTTCCCGCGAACCGGCCGCGAGATCTCGCTCCGCACGCCGCTCAGCGAGGAGCAGGTGCGCGCGCTCAAGGTCGGCGACGTCGTCCTGCTCTCCGGGAAGGTGTACACGGGCAGGGATGCCGTCCACCACCATCTCATGAAGCACGATCCTCCGGTGGATCTGCGCGGCGGCGTCATCTATCACTGCGGTCCCGTCGTGGCGAAAGAGGGGGACGGCTGGCGGGTCACCGCGGCCGGGCCGACGACGAGCATCCGCGAGGAGCCGTACCAGGCCGACGTGATCGCGCGCAACGGCGTGCGCGCCGTGATCGGGAAGGGCGGCATGGGCGCGAAGACGCTTGCGGCGCTGCAGCAGTCGGGCGCGGTGTATCTGAACGCGATTGGGGGAGCGGCCCAGTTCTACGCGCGCACCATTACCGGCGTCGATGGCGTCTCACTGATCGAGTTCGGCACTCCCGAGGCGATGTGGCACCTGAGCATCGAGAATTTCCCCGCCATCGTGACGATGGATGCTCATGGAAACAGCCTTCATCGGGACGTCGAAAGCGCATCGGCCCGCCAGCTGGCGGGCATCGGCGGTTGAGTCCATGGCTAAGTGGCGGTGCAGGAGCAATTTACGGCGGCCAGTAGAGGTGTAAGCGGTTGCCGCGGACTCGTGGCGGATCGTATAATTTGAACTGGACCGGGAGCGTACGAACCGGCGTGGCCTCATGCAGAGGCCGGAATTCAGGATTCAGGAGCCAGATACCATGATCAACGTGTCCCCGACGGCGGCTTCGAAGATCAACGAGCTGCTCGCGGAAGAGGGAAAGGCCGGCAGCGGGCTTCGTGTGTTCGTGCAGGGAGGCGGCTGCTCAGGTTTCCAGTACGGGTTGATGATCGAAGAGAACGGGGGCGACGCTGATCAGGTGTACGAATCCAACGGCGTTCGCCTGTTCGTGGACCCGGTGAGCGTGAGCTACCTGAAGGGCGCCGAGGTCGATTTCGTCGACACCGTGACCGGAGGCGGCTTCACGATCAAAAATCCCCAAGCGACCTCGACGTGCGGCTGCGGGCAGTCTTTCAGCGTCTGAGCCCGAGCCAGGTCCAAGGTCAAAGGTCCAAGGTCAAAGGTAAGATCCAAAAGGGTTAGGTCGAAGGGTCAGGTCGCCCGCCGTGCAGGCCATCCCAGATCTCGCAAGACTGAAGCCGACCGGTGGCAAGCGCTCCAGCAAGCGGGAGCAGATTGTCAACGTGTTCCTGCGCCAGGAAGGCCACCTGAGCGCCGACGATCTGGTCGATCTGATCAGGCGCGAGGACCATCGCATCAGCCGCGCGACGGTCTATCGCACGCTGCAGTGGATGGTGGACGCGGGGATTGCCCGCAAGGTGGATTTCGGCGAAGGCCGGTTCCGGTTCGAGCACTCGTACCGGCAGCCCCGCCACTTCCACATGATCTGCAAGACCTGCCATCACTCGTTCGAGTTCCTCAGCTCCGACATCGAGGCGTCCATCGAGGAAGTCGCCGCGGCGCGCAGCTTCAGCGCGGCGCAGAGCGTCGTGCAGATCTACGGGACGTGCGAGGAGTGCCGTACGGGCCGCGCCTCGACGTCGGGCGCCGAAGGGCATACCGACCTCGTCTTCGCGCGTGACGCGCTGCGCATCGCGATCGCCACCGAGCGGAGCGGCCTGGATTTCTATACCCGCGCGGCCCGCGTGACGCACGACGCGCGCGGCCGCAAGGTGTTCCAGGATCTGGCGCTCGAAGAGAAGGAGCACCTCGGCAAGCTGGAGGTGCGCTACAGCGAGCTTCTGAGGCGCGACCCTCAGCTCGAGTCGCGCCCCACCTTCCTGTTCTTCAAGGGCGCGGCCAACGGACTGTTCGCCGAGGGCGCCGACCGTCTGCTTCGCGGCGTCAACGATCAGCAGGCGCTCATGATCGGCATCAAGTGCGAGCGGGGCTCGCACCGCTTCTTCAAGAAGTACGGCGAGCGGTTCGAGGACTCCGAAGGGAAGCAGGTCTTTCTCGAATTCGCCGACGAGGAACGCAACCACCTCGATCTGCTCATTCGCGAGTACCGGGCGCTCGTCAAGCGCCAGGGACGCCAACGCCGTTCGGCTCGTCCAGCGTCCGCGGCCCGCGCCGGCGCTCGGTGACCCTTCGACACGCTCAGGGTCACCCCGAGCCTCGTCGAGGGGTGATCGACCTCCACCTCCACACCACGGCCTCCGACGGCCGCTGCACTCCGCGCGAGCTGGTGGACCGCGTCGCCGCTGCCGGCATCACGGTTATGGCCGTGACGGACCACGACACCACCGCGGCGTTCGAGGAGGTACGGGCCTGCGCCAGCGAGCGGAGGATCGAAGCGGTTTCCGGCATCGAGATTACGGCGGTCGATGACGGGCGCGACGTCCACGTGCTGGGCTATTTCCTCGATCCCTCCGAACCGTCGCTGATCCAGTTTCTCGCGGCCCAGCGGGCGACGCGCGTCGCCCGCGTGCACACGATCGCCGCGCGCCTGTCCGAGCTGGGCGTGCCGATCGACCTGCAGGCGCTGCTCGACGAAGCGGAGCGCAACCCGGGGCGCTCGATCGGCCGTCCGCAGGTGGCGCGCGCGCTCCAGCAGGCGGGCCACGTCTCCGGCACGCAGGAAGCGTTCGATCGCTTTCTGGCCAACGGCGGACCCGCCTTCGTGACGAGACCCGGTTCGTCGCCCGAGGTCGTCACCGGCATCATTCATCGCGCGGGCGGCCTCGCCTCGCTCGCGCATCCCGGCCGCACGCGCATCGACGCGCGGATACCCGAGCTGGCCGCCGCCGGCCTCGACGCGCTCGAGGTCTACCATTCGGATCACGACGAGGCGGCGGTCGAGCGCTACCGGCAGCTGGCATCCGGCCTCGGGCTGATGACGACGGGCGGCTCCGACTTCCATGGCGACCCGGCGCGCGGCCTCGAGCCCGGAGCGTCGACCGTGCCCATGCCGGAGTGGCAGAGGTTCAGCAGCGCACGCCGCCGACATGCCCGATGAGGTTCTCGTCCAACTCCGCGCCGTCACCAAGGACTATCGGGGGCTCAGGCCTCTGCGGATCGAGAGCCTCGAGCTGCGGGCGGGACGCTCGATGGCGCTCCTCGGCTTCGATCAGGCGATGGCCGAGGTGCTCGTCGATCTGATCACCGGCGCGATCCTCCCGGACAGCGGCGACATCACGGCATTCGGCCGGCCCACGACTGATATAGCAGACCCGGATTCGTGGCTCTCCACGCTCGACCAGTTCGGCCTGCTGACGGATCGGGCCGTCCTCGTCGAGCACTTCACGGTGGCTCAGAACCTGGCGGTACCGTTGTCACTCGCCGTCGAGGACATGCCCAGGCAGATCCGCGATCGCGTGGGGGAGCTGGCCTCGGAAGTCGGGCTCGCTGGTGAACTGGATCTGCAGACGGGGGCAACGTCGCCCTCCACGCGGGCGCGCATCCGTCTTGGCCGCGCGCTCGCGCTCGGGCCGCGAGTTCTCCTCGGCGAGCACCCGAACGCGACGCTCTCCCGGGATGATGCGGGCGCGTTCGCGGCAGATCTCTCGCGCATCGTCGCCTCGCGGCGGCTTGCCAGTCTCGTGCTGACCGCGGATGGCGACTTCGCTCGCGCGGTTGCAGAGGACGTCCTGGTGCTCAAGCCGGCTACCGGCGTGCTCGAGCCCTGGTCGCGGTGGCGTCGCTGGTTTTCGTGATGGGAATCGGTGGGGGGAAAGCCTGCGGCGCGATCACGCCGGCCCCAGAGGGGCCGGCGACTGAGGTGTTCTAGCCTTCGATCAGTCTGACGTCCCCGGCGCGCGGACCTTTCGTGGATTCCTCCGCCGTGAACTCGACCCGCTGCCCCTCTCGCAGCAACTCGAAGACCGCCTGCCGCACGGCACTACGATGAAAGAAGTGTTCGATGCCACCTTCATCGCGGATGAAGCCGAAGCCCTTGTCGATGAGCAGGCGTGCGATTGTCCCGGTCGGCATGGCCGTTTTCCTCCGATACGTGGCCTGGGACAATCCCAGGCGCTCCCGGACTGACCGTGAACAACGACGCCAATGCCTTGGGACCGCAAGCGATCCGCCGAACACAGGGCCCGGAAGTGGCGCAAGTGTAGGGGCGTCCGCCGGGGGAAGTCAAGGGTGCCAGAACCCGTTGTTGCACTGTTATTTGAACGATGTTGTTAAGCGTTGTTAAACAAGAATTAGGATGAGTCGTGCTTCGGGGAATCGTTCTTGCGGCCGGCGACTCCGTGCGGATGCGCGCCCCGAAGGCGGTGTTGCCCGCCGCCGACGGCCGGCCCTTCGTTGCGCGCATCGCGCACACGCTGCGAGAGGCCGGCGTGGCCGATCTGGCGGTCGTCACCGGCCGGGACCACGAGGCCGTCGTCGCCGCGCTCAGGCAGGCCGCGCTTCCGTCGCTGCCGATCGTCGTCCGTAACCCCGACCCCTCCCGGGGCCAACTCTCGTCGCTCTGGCTGGGGATGGACGCCGTCCTCGATCCAGGGGCCGAAGGTCTCCTCGTGACTCTCGTGGACGTGCCGATGGTCGCCGTATCGACCGTCACCGCCGTCATCGAGGCCTGGCGGCGCACCCGCGCCCCGATCGTCCGGCCCGCGATCGGCGATCG
>DASTDQ010000316.1:0-10863 GCA_035710305.1 Vicinamibacterales bacterium
AGCGCGTTCGAGAAGATGTCGCACGGCACGCCCTGCTTCTTCGTCGAGCAGGGCAAGGGCTGCTTCGCGATGTTTTCCGAGCACCACCGCGACGATGGCCGGCTGTCGCTTTGGGTGCCGGTGGCGGACGGCCTGCAGCCGCTGATGATCGAAGAATCGCCCGACATCTATTTTTACCCGCGGTATGTCGGCGCCGGCGGGTGGGTCGGCATCCTGCTCGATCAGATCGCGGATGACGCGCTCGAGAGCCACCTGCGCGAGGCGCGGCGGATCATCGCGTCCAAGCGGAAGCCCGCGCGCAAGCCGCGCGGCATGTAGGGTCACCCGAGACGCCGCCGAATCATCGCGCCCGATCGCGTTCTATACTGGAGCCTCGAGTTGGGGCGGTTGTGCTGCTCCCGAGCCAGCCACGACAAGCTGGACCAAATCGCCGTAAGTGATCGCGGGGATTCAGGGGTCTATCACAATTGCTATCACAATTCGAGTTTGCAGGCTCATCCACTAGCCTGTAAACTGCTGATTCTAAAGACACGGAGAGATGTCCGAGTGGTTGAAGGAGCACGCTTGGAAAGCGTGTGTAGGGGAAACTCTACCGTGGGTTCGAATCCCACTCTCTCCGCCAACCTTCGCTCACGCATGCCAATCAGGGCGCGAGCTACGGTTGGCAAGCCATGCGAAGATTGTCCGCCGAAGCGCAGCGCAAGGGCGGACCGATCGCTCGAGAAACTTCATGACATGGCTTGTCCCGACTGCGGTCGTTGTTGTGACGTTGATTCTGCTGCCGGCCTTCGCCGGGACCACGGAGGGGGATACGACACTCCTCGCGGCTCAGGCTGTGCCTTCCGACGCGGTGGCCGCCGATCCCGCGCGCTATTCCGTGCTGTACGAAAACGACGTCGCCCAGATACTTCGGGTCAAGTTGCCCGCGGGCGCCAGGTCGGTCATGCACAGTCACCCTGCCGGCTGCGTGATCTTCTACAGGGACGCGACACTCAAGGCGACGTCGCCGACAGGGGAGGTGCGGACGCACGAATTCCGGGCGGGCGACGTCTCGTGCAGCGACGCCCACAGCCACCTGCCCGAGAATGTCGGGAGGGATACCGAGTTCGTTCAGGTCCATTTGAAGAACAGGAAGACGTTCGATCATCTACAGACGGGGAGAAGCCTCGTCTATCCTGCTCGAGTCAAGGCGCCGGATCCAATCGATGCAGATCCGGCACACTACTTCGTCCAGTTCGAGAACGATGTAGTGCGGCTGGCCCGCATCAAGGTCCCCGGAGGCGTCAAGACCCCGATGCACGCGCATCTCGCCTACTGCATCGTCGAAATCCGCGATATGGAAACCGGAGTCAAGGCCGGGGACTCATCCTGCGGCAACGCGATGGCTCACGAAAGCCTGAACAACGCCAAGAGTGTGAATGAAGCCATCACGATCGAATTCAAGAATCGTGACAGCTTCAAGCCCTGACGTCACTCCTTCTCCAGATCCCGCGGCGGCATGTCGGCCGGGTTGTCGGTCCATGCGATCTCGGGCCACACGTGCACCCGCGACTTGAAGCGCCAGCCGTTCGCGGTCTTCACGAACGTGTCCTCGTAGCCGCCCTCCCAGTGGACGATATCGCCCTGCTTGGTGGTCTTGTTCGTGATCGTGAGCAGCGTGGACGTCGCCTTCGCGCCGCCAGGCGCGGGCGTGATCACCGGGCTGATGACGATGTGATACGCCGGATAGCGCTGCGGCGGCCGGCAGGAGTCCTTGCCGCCACCACCCGCGACGCGGAGCTGTTCCCGGCCGCGAAACCAGATCTTGGCGCCGCTGCCCCACTGCGACGACACACCGAACGTGGCGTCAGGAGTGAAGAGATCCGCGTAGGTGTTGCCGTTGTTGGTGCAGTTGTCGAGGACGTGAGAGTAGCCGTCGATCAACTGGCGAATGTCGATGTAGTCCTGGGCCTCGAGCGCCCCCGCGGCGCGGGCAGTGTCCTGGCTTGCCGCAGCACACCCCGACAATCCCGCACACAGCAGCACCACTGCAAGGCTCGTTGGAATTCGAATCATGGTTTCCCCTTCGGACGCGTTGCGTATGCCGAGTCCACGCTGCGCCGAATTGTAGGCCCTCTCGATGGTGGAGGCCCCCGGCTTGACGGACTTCTTTGCGAGGGCTCTAATCCTCACAGCCTTGCCACCCATGGCGGACATCTTCATCAGTTACGCGCGTGAAGACGAGGAACGGATCCGGCCGCTCGCTGCGGCACTCGAGGCGCACGGATGGTCGGTGTTCTGGGATCGGCGAATCCCGGCTGGTCAAACGTGGCGCAGTGTTCTCGGCCAGTCGCTTCACGACGCCAGATGCGTGATCGTGGCCTGGTCGCGTCACTCCGTCGCGTCCAGGTGGGTCGGGGAGGAAGCTGACGCGGGCCTGCAGCGGGGGATTCTGGTTCCTGTGCTCCTTGAACAGGTCGAACCCCCAATCGGCTTTCGCTCCCTTCAGGCCGCCGAGCTCGGTTCCGGGCCGCTGGACGACGGTTCGCCGGCGTTCACGCAGTTCGTGCAGGACGTGAAGAAAGTCCTGGGCGGTCCTTCGTCACCGCACACGGTCCCGCCCATGCGATCGGTCCGCACACTACCGTCATCGAGCCGCGCCGCCATTGCAGGGCTCGCAGTGGTTCTGCTCGCGCTCGCGGGCGCCGCCTACTTTTATTCGACGCGGGTTCCGGAGCCGGCAAACGGCGAGTCGGCCTCGCCCCCGACGAACTCGGCCAATTCGCCTGCCGCTGGCTCGGCGAGCACCGGCAGCGGCATCGCGCCGACGCCACCGGCCGTGACACCGTCCTCCAGTTCCGCGGATTCGCGAGCGGGGGAGTTCGCGATCAAGATCGGCGACAAGGTGTCCGAGGACGTTCCCGGCCCTGGCGCGGGCATCATCGCGCGCCCGTTCGAGCACGATGTCTACCGGTTCACGGCCGCGCCCCGGCAAATGGTCTACTTCCGGGTGCGGGAGATCTCCGCGACCCTTCAAAACAGTTATCTGGGGTGGCGACTGGCCGACGAAGACGGCACCGACGTGTTCAAACAAGGCCTCTACACGGGTAATCCCGGCGTCCATACCTTGTTCAGAGGCGGGGCGTACACGCTGACCGTGGGGAGCCGAGACGACGCGGCAGTCGGCCTTTACGAGTTTCAGTTGTACGACGTCCCGCGCCCCGATCAGTTCGCGATAGCGCTCGGCACGAGGATCCGGGACGGCCAGCCGGGACCCGGAGCCGGCTCCATCGAGACGCCGGGGGCGAAAGACGTCTATACCTTCAAGGCCGCGCCGCGTCAGCAGGTGTCCGCTCGTGTACTGGGCGGGTCACCGGCGATTCTCAACAGCTATCTCGGCTGGCTGCTGGTGGACGAGGACGGCACCGAGATATTCAAGCGGGGGCTGTACACCGGTCACCCGGGCGTGCTCACGTTGATCAGGGGGGGAACCTACACGTTGACCGTCGGGAGCGACGTCGATCCCGCCACTGGCACCTACGATGTTCAAATCGATGCCCAGAACTGACTAGCACCCCGACACACGTCCAGAAAAGCATCGCGGGCGTCGGGCTCGCGTCATGCGGTCAATTCCGTTGGAAACTGCGGTACCAGTATCCGAAGCGGGCAACTTCGGTGAAACCGCGTTGCGCATAAAGACGCTGGCCCTCGGTCGTCGCCAGCAACACCATCGTCGCTGCACCCTGCTGCGCGGCAACGGCGCACGCGTGCTCGATGAGTGCCGATCCGACACCCCGGCCCTGATACTCGTCGAGCACCGACAGGCCGTGAATGCCCGCGGCTTCCTTGCCGACGAAGAGTTCGAGCGCACCCACTGGTTTGCCCTGAAGCCACGCGACGAACGAGTGTGTGCGTCCGGCGCCGTTCGCCAGTAAGGCCCCTAGTCGTTCGAGCGCGACGCGTCGGAGCGGCGTCGTAATCGGACCTATCGCAGGATGAGGAAGGCGCTCGTACTCGGCGGCGTCCGTCACCGGCCGAATCTCCAGGGCGGCAGCACGCGAACGGACGGGCACGTGCTCGGCAAGATGGCGCACCATCGCCGGGTAGTACTTCCGACACCGCAGTCCGCGGTCGTGAAGTAGAGCAGGCAGATTGTCAGGCGTCGCGGACGGCGAAATCCACAGGGCCATTCCACGACGATGACGCTCGTACCGGCGGACGAGCGTATCGAGCCGTTGTCCGGCTCCACCAGCCGGGAACCGCACCATGATGCCGGCGTTCCGCCACGCCTGACCGCCATGAACGATCCAGACGACATCTCGATCCCGATGCACCTCGACACCCGGAACGACACGCTCCCGCAGAAAACTCTCCGCAAGGTGTCGCTCGACGAGCAGGGACTGTGTCAGGTCCACAGGGCTCGCATCGCGACATCGCGGGTCGCAGCGCACGGTTCTCACACCAACCATGTCGCACATTCGAGCGTGCGACACAAGCATCGTCCGAATTGCCTCGTGTCCCGTCTTCCCTTGACCGTCTAAGTGAGACTGTGTTCTACTGACACTCACCCAGACGGTCTAAGTGAGCCGCGTCGGGAGCCTGCCCGCCGCAGCTCAATGAACCAAGTGAGGTGGGAGGAGCCGGATCGATGGCGGTGCGGAAAGGCGATCTGCTGCAGGGCACGCTGGATCTTCTCGTGCTGAAAGTGCTGGGGGCCGGCCCCAATCACGGCTACGGCATCGCGACGCGGCTGCATCAGCTCTCCGACGAGGCGCTGCGAGTGGAGGAGGGGTCGCTCTATCCGGCGCTGTATCGCATGGAAGAACAGGGCCTCATCGAGGCCGAATGGCGCCCCACCACGAACAACCGCACCGCCAAGTTCTACGCGCTGACGCGGAAGGGACGCCGCGCGGCGCAGGCCGAGCTCGACGGCTGGCTGCGGCTGTCCGGCGCCGTCACGCGCGTGCTGCGCGCGCTCGAGCAGGAGGCGTGACGTGGCCCTGCGACCGCCGCGCATCATTCGCCGCCTCCTCGCATTGTTCCGATGGCACTCGAGGGATCGCGACATGGAGCGCGAGATGGCGTTCCATGTCGAGTCGCTCGCGCGCGACTACGCGCGTGACGGGCTGAGCGACGCCGACGCGCAACGCGCCGCCCGGCGGCAGTTCGGCAACCTGACGCGGCTCAAGGAGCGCGGCCACGACGAGCGGACGATGCGCCTTGCCGAAGATGTCGCGCGGGACGTCAGACACGGGGCTCGCGGTCTCTGGCGCAGCCCGGGCTTCTCGCTCGCCGTGATCCTGACGCTGGCCCTCGGCATCGGGGGCAACACCGCCGTCTTCTCCGTCGTCGATCAGCTCCTGCTGCGGCCGCTGCCGTACCCGGACGGCGACCAGATCGTGATGGTCGAAGAGTCGGTTGGCGGTCGCAACGCGCACGCCGACGTGTCGCCCGCCAACTGGCTCGACTGGCAGCGCCAGAGCCGCACGTTTCGAGGATTTGCCGCCTGGGGGCGGACGCAGTTCACGCTCACCGGTGCTGGCGAGCCGCGGCGCCTGTACACGCAGTTCGTGTCGTCCGAGTTCTTTCCGTTGCTCGGCGTTGCACCGCTCCTCGGCCGCACGATCTCCGAGGCGGATGATCGCCCGAACGGCCCGCGCGTCGCCGTGCTCAGCTACCGCGCCTGGCAAGATCACCTGGGCGGCGATCGGCGCGCCATCGGCCGCACGGTGCAGCTCGACGAGCGCCCGTTCGAAATCGTCGGCGTCATGCCTGCGGGCTTTGGCTTCGTGCAGCAGGATGTCGACCTGTGGATCGCATCTCAGCTCGATCGCAACCGTCCGTGGCGGAACACGACAGACGGACGCTTCCTCAAAATCGTCGGACGCCTCGCGGACGACGCGACCGTCAGTTCGGCCCGATTGGAGATGGAGGGGATCGCGCGGCGTCTTGCCGCGACGCACGAGTTCAACAGGAACACGAGCGTGACGCTGACACCCCTGCGCGACGTACTCACGGGCGAGGTGCGGACGGCGGTGCTCGTGCTCTTCGCCGGCGTGGGCGTGCTGCTCGCCATTGCCTGCTTCAACGTCGCCAGCATGCTCCTGGCGCGATCGGCGTCGCGCCAGCGCGAAATCGCGATTCGCGCCTCACTCGGGGCGGGACGATGGGCGATTGCGCGATCGATGCTGGTCGAAAGCCTGCTGCTCGCCGGCGCCGGCGGCGCGCTCGGCCTCGGGCTCGCGCGCTGGGGTCTGGACGCGCTGCTCGCCGTGGCCCCCACGAACCTGCTCGGCGTCTCCGAGCTGTTCATCGACCGGCGCGTCCTGACGTATGCGTTCGGCGTGTCGCTCGCGACAGGCACAATTGCCGGCCTCGCGCCGACGCTCGTGTTCGCGGGGCGATCGATCGCCGATGCGTTGCGCACGCGTGGCTCGAGGGCCGGTCACGCGCCCCTGGTGCGACGGACGCTCGTCGTGGTTCAAGTCGCCATGACCGTCGTGCTCTTGTGCGGCGCCGGTGTCCTCGTGCGAACGCTCATCGCGCTGGATCGGGCCCCCCTGGGATTCGACGCCCGCGACGTGCTCACGATGGTGGTCGCAATTTCGCCGGCGCGTTATCCCGACGAGCGCCCGCGCGACTTCTATCGCGAGGCGGTGACGCGCGTTCGCGGGCTGCCGGGCGTTGAATCCGCGGCCGTGGGGGCCAGCACGCCGATGGTCGGTCCTCCTCGTGGCGGAACACGGTTTCATGAGCTCGGCACGCCGGAGCGCCCGATCCGCGACCTGCCGTCCACCGTCGTGCGGATGGTCGCGCCCGGATACTTCCAGGCGCTTCGCATTCCCGTGGTGCGTGGACGCGAATTCAGCGAGGCGGACAACGCGAATCCGATGGCCGGATTCGTCGTCAACGAGACGTTTGCGCGAAGCTACCTCTCGGGACGCGATCCCCTGGCGACGGCCATCACCGTGCGCATGCAGGACGAGAATCCCTACCTGCCGATCATCGGCGTCGTCGGCGACGTGAGCGAAGGCTCGGTGAGGGCCGCGCCGCAGCCGACCGTGTTCTACAGTCACGGCCGCATGCCGTGGGCGACGATGGCGTTGTTCGTGCGCGGCCGGCAACCGGAGTCGCTCGCCAGGCCGGTCGCCGCGGCGCTGCACGAGCTCGAGCCGACGCTGGTGATCTCGAACGTCCGCACGATCGAAACCGCGTTGGCAGAGAGCCTGGCGCGCGAACGCATCAGCGCGTTCCTCTCGACCAGCTTCGGCGTCGGGGGCCTGTTGCTGGCGGCGCTCGGACTCTACGGATTGCTCGCGTATCTCGTCGCTGAGCGGACGAAGGACATCGGCATCCGCATCGCCCTTGGCGCGCGGCTGGCTCGCATCACAGGATCCGTCGTCGCCGGCGGCCTCGCGCTCGTCGCGATCGGCGTCGCCATCGGCATCGCCGGCTCGCTGCTGCTCCTGCGCTCGCTCGGCACGCTGGTCTTCGGTGTCACGCCGTACGACGCCCCGACGTACGCGATCGTCGTCGTGCTGCTGGGCGCGATCGCCGCGGTGGCGTCCTACCTGCCCGCGCGCCGCGCCGCGCGCATCGAGCCGATGACGGCGCTCAGACCTGAGTAGAAGGAAATCCACACGGAGCTGGGTTTCAGGCGGCACTGCCTCGCATTCTGGACAGTTGCGACCCTACCGCAACGAACCATCCCCCAAAGGACAACTCACAGACGAGTGTCAGAACGGGTCCGATGGCCCAGGGATAGGACCCAATGATGTCGAGCGCAGCCGTGGCGAACCCAAGGTACGCGACCCACGTCGCGTAGGCACTGCGCTTCATCGCCAAGCTCAGGACAATCGTCGCGACGGCCAGAAGAAGATAGACGGCGTGCAGGCCGCCGTAGAAGACCATGATCACGAACGCTGCGGTCTCCGGCGTATCGACGCGCATGCCATGAATCGGATAGACGAGGCGTCCGTGAATAATGAGCATCACGGCCATGACAGGAATCGTCGCCGCGATGATTCCGCAGCCTGCCGCCGCCTTCGTTCTATCGACGTCCACGAGGCTTTGATACAAGGCAATTGTTCCCGGGACCAGGAGGACTGTCGCGAAGAAGAGAGACTCGCTGACGAAGTCCAGAACAAGGGCCTGCGAATCCCGCCACAGGAGAATCTCGGCACCGTTCGAAGGGGGTGGACCTGTCTCGAACTCCAGGTACGCCACCACGGCGAACAGGACGCCACTGGCAACGAGTGCTCCTCCCCCGAATCTGTAGGGGCGCTTCATTTCATGCGGCATGGCTAGCCTGTAAGACCGACGAAGCAAGCGAGGTACCGGTGCAGTTGAGCCAGGAGGGCTAGTGACAGCAATGGTTCGAGGCTGAATTCTCAGCAGTCAGGAAGGGAATATTCCCCAGCCGGCCGAACCAGCGGGAGCGGTGCTCGGAGTCGAACTGTTAGATTCCAAGTGCCATCTGCCCGGACGCTCGGCATGGTTCGTGCTGAGTCCCCACGCGGGAGAGATTCGGCGTGAGAACAGATCGCCTTGCTCTACGCGCGATCACATGGGCGTTGTGCCTGTGCCTGGCTGCCCCCGCCGCTGCAGCGGACCTGCAGGAGCACACCGCTCGCGCTTTCGACAGTTATGTGAAGCAAGCCAGGCGCGCGTTCCTCGAGCGGATCGGCGGCGTGGCGGCCGACGGCTCGAAAGTACAGCGAGGGGCGACACTGCGCGACGCCGAGGTGACGGCAGGCCCGGCGGGCGAAGACGGCATCATCGCGGTGCCGGGCGGCCTCGTGCATCACTGGATGGGATCGACCTTCATCGCGGGCGCGTCGCTGCAGGATGTGCTGGCGGTCTCGTACGCCTACGACGAGTATCACGCCGTCTACAAGCCGGTCAGCGCGTCCAGGCTGCTCGGCCGCGAGGGAAACACCTATCGTGCGCTGCTGCGGATCGGGGAATCGGGCGCCGGCCTGAGCGCAATCCTCGACGTGACCACGCGCGTGCAGTACTCCTATCCGCACAGCCGCAGCGTGTACAGCACCTCGGCGTCCGATGAGATCCGCGAGGTTCGGAATGCGGGGAAGACGAACGAACACAGCCTCTCACCCGGTCACGACAGCGGATACTTGTGGCGTGCGGCGACGTTCACCCATTTCCTGCAGCGGGACTCGGGCGTGCTCGTCGAGATGGAAGCGATCGGCCTGAGCAGGCAATTCCCGTCGCTGCTGCGGTGGATCATCGAGCCCGTCGCGCAGCGGCTGGGTCGGAGGAGCGTCGAGCGCTCGCTCCGGGAATTCGGCGAGGCGGTGCGGGCCCGCGCGCGACAGGCGATGTCCTGACAACGGGACGCCGCGAGTGTCGCTCGCGTGCTGCCTGGGTCAGAGCTCGAGAGAGTTGCGAACGGCAAACGTGTCGCACTGGCGGGCGTCGCCGCTGTCGAAACCGCGGCGGAACCATCGCTTGCGCTGATCGCTCGAGCCGTGCGTGAATGTCCTCTCGTCGGAATGGCCGAGGGTGTCGTCGCCGATCGCGTGCGCGGCGTTGAGTGCTTCACCCAGATCGTCGTCCGTGATCTGGAGTGACAGCTGCGCCGTGCGACCCCAGACACCCGCAAGGCAATCCGCCTGCAGCTCGACTCGCACCGAGTTCTGATTCGAGGTCTCGCCCCTCATTTTCAGCCTGGTGGAGCCGATCAGGTTTTGCACGTGGTGACCGACCTCGTGTGCGATCACATAGGCCTGGGCGAAGTCGCCGGGCGCGCGCAGGCGCTGTTCCATGACGTTGTAGAAGCTCGGATCGATGTAGAGCTTCTGATCCCCCGGGCAATAGAATGGGCCGACGTCGGAGGTCGCATCGCCGCATCCGCCGGTGGACACGCTCCTGGCAAACACGGCGAGCGTGGGATTTCTGTAGGCGCCCGGAGCGCTGTTGTAGTTCGGCAGCGCCCCGCGTTCGAATTGCTGCGTCCACACGTCCTCGGTCGACGCGAGGACGACGCGTGAGAAATCGCACGCGGCGAGGTTCGCCTGCGACGCGTCGCACACGCTGCCGGCGCCTGCCGTCGAAGGCGCTGCCACGCCGCCGCCCGTTAGAGCTCCCAGGAGTTCCTGCTTGAGCCCCGCAGGCAACACAAAGAACCCTATCGCGAGCACGACCCCTGCGAGCAGGGTGCCCTTGAATCCAAGAACCCTCACGATTGAGAAGAGCGCCTGAATCGGGACTCCACCGCCACGTCCACCACCGCGGCCGGTGCCGCGATCTTCGAAGTTGTCGGACCGGCGTTGATTTTCAGTACGCATGACCGCCTTGGTGTGGCTGGATGGGCGAGATAGCTGGATAGTATGTCGTATACCGACCCGACGCACTCGTGAGAGCTCTCCTCTACCTCAGGCGTACGCCGTCAGCGGGATTGCTGCTGGTGCAGCTGATCGGCATCCTCCTCTATCCGTGGATGGAAACCGCGCCCCGCGGACGCGCGCTGTTCGGCGCATTCGGGCTCCTCATCCTCGGCGGGGCCCTGCGTGTTGTACGGCGATCGCCGTGGCTGACCTGGCTGGCAGTCGTGCTCGGGGTGGTGGTCGTGGCCCTGTCCGTGGTCGATGCCGTTGCGCCGCACCCGGCGTTGCCGATCGCGATCGCGGCGGCACAGTCCGTCTTTTACTTCTATGCCACGGGCAGCCTGATCGCCTACATGCTGCAGGACTGGGTTGCCACGACCGACGAGCTCTTCGCGGCCGGCGCCACCTTCACCTTGCTGGCGTGGGCCTTCGCCTATGCGTTCGCCGCGTGCGAGGCGATTCTTCCCGGAAGCTTCAGCGCGCCGGTCAATCCGCAGGGGCCGCGCTCCTGGATGGAGCTCTTGTTTCTCAGCGTTGC
>DASTDQ010000317.1:0-2027 GCA_035710305.1 Vicinamibacterales bacterium
CCGCGGCCGGCGCCTCGGGCGCCGCCACCGCCCGCCTTGGCCACCGGAATCAGCGTGCCAACGAAGAGGCGCGGCCCCGTCACCGCGCCGGAATCGATGCGCTGCCGGAGCTCGATCGCCTGGTCGGGACAAATCGCGCACACGACCGTCGTGAACCCCGCATCGAGGAACTCCTGCATCTGCGCGGGGGCGCGCTGGGCGAGCCAGGCAGCCGGATCACCCTGGGCGATATGGCGATGCGCGTCGATGAAGCCCGGCATGAGGGTTCTCCCCTGCGCGTCAATCGTCTGGCCGCCGGCCGCTTTCGTCGCCGCGCCCGTCGTGACCGACACGATCTTGCCGCCGCTGACGACGACCGAGCCCCGCTCGATCACGCCGCCTTTGCCATCGAGGATGCGGGCGTTGACGACGGTGAGATCCTGAGCGCCAAGGTCACCAGGTGCGGCAAGAACAGCGAGCAGGGCCGAACAGACGACAGCGGTCACCGTTTTCATAGCGGGATCTCCATCCATGCGAATCTCAGGCCCCAGGGCCCAGGCCGCAGGCCTCAGCAGGCCCCAGGCCTCAGCGTGGGCATTCTATCCGCAACGTGATCACTTCAGGTCGATCGGCATCTCGCCCGACGCCTGATCGATGAACCCGCGCAGCGTCACCCGCGTCGCATTCGTCGGCACCTCGAACACCACGTCCGCGCTCCTGTTCGCGCGCGAATCGACGACCTCACTCGGCTCCTCGATGGGCGCCAGAACCTGACCCCCAGCCGCCAGGCGCAGAGTCGCCGCCCCGGTTGCCACGGCATACTGGCCCGAGTTCTCGTAGCGGATCGCAAACCGCAATCGGACCACGTTCACGAAACGGCGGCTGAATCCGCGCAGTACGGTCACACTCAGGCCGCTGCCTCGAACGAGGACCGTTTGTTCGGGGACGATGGACCTGGTGATCGCGCGCCACAGAGAGTCCGGAACCTCCTCGCGCTCGTCTTCCGCAGGCCGCAGCGTCGTCGAGAGGTCGAGCGGTAGCTCGCCCACGCGGTCGCCCTCGAGCACGCGCAGCACAGCTTTTCCCGTGGCGCTCGCGGGGATCGTGAACACGACCATCCCCTGCCGCAACGAGCGGCCGGGAACCAGCTCGTTCAGTCCACCCGTCGGCGCCAGTGTTTCTCCGCCCAGCACGAGGCGAAAACCGGCGTCCCAGGCGTTGGCATCGTAGCGTCCGTCGTTGAGAAACTGCATGCGGAGGCGCAGCTCGCTCGTGCCGTTGCCGAGCGGCGTCACGTTGGCAGAAATTGGTGTGTAGACGAGCGCGGGGTGAGCGACTTCGGCGATCGCGGGAATCGCGACGCCATAGCGCCTGGTCGATGAAGCGGATGCAGCGGATGCGCCTGCTCCAGCCGATTCCGGAGGCGCAGTCGAAGGCGTCGTCACATCGGCGTCGTTGTCCTTCATGACGAACAGCATGACCACCACGAGCGCGACAACGGCGGCGGCGACGGCCATGAGCCGGCGCAAAGAAAGACTCTTTGCGCCCGGTCCCCGGGATGTCTGCCGCGGGTGAGCAGATGCCGTAACGCCGCTGATGACCTCGGCCAACCGATCGACGTCGTGGTCCCAGGCGTCGTCGCGAAGGTTTACCGCGTGTCTTCTGGCGAGCGCGCGGAGCGGCTCCGGCAGCGTCTCTGGCGCTGGCATGGTTGCGCCTTCGATGAGGACGGGAATGACGCGGACGTCGGCTCGGGCGAGAGCGGCGGAGATCTCGAGACGAACGTAGTCGTGCGGCTGATCGAGCCGCCGGCGGCCCTCGCGATCCCTGGCATCGAGCCACTCCCGCCCGATGAGGGCGAGGAACACGCGGCATTCGCGAAGGCGAGAGTGGATCGCTTCGACGAAATCGAGGCCCGGCTCGAGCGTGTCGATGTCGCGGAAGATCTGATCTCCGCCGAGGCGGCGTTCGAGCGCCTCGTGCAGCCGCCCTGCGTACCCCGCAGCATCGTCGCGCCGGTAGCTGATGAAGGTGGCGGGCATCCGAGC
>DASTDQ010000318.1:0-25853 GCA_035710305.1 Vicinamibacterales bacterium
GTCTTGAACCGCCGCACGTCGATGCCGTATCCCCGTACTTTGTAGTTGAGGATCCGCTCGGTGGTGTCGAGCAGCCGCGCCGCCTTGGCGCGGTTGCCTCGCGTGGTCTTGAGCGCGTCGATGATCAGGTCCCGCTCGTAGCTGGCCACGGCATCCTTCAGCGTCACGCGCGTCACGGTTCCAGACGCTTCGGCCGTCTGCAGCGAAGGAGGCAGGTGATGTCCGTGCACCACGGCGCCGTCGCAGACGAGCACCGCCCGCTCGAGGGCGTTTTCGAGCTCGCGGACGTTGCCGGGCCAGTGATACGCCATCAGCATGTCGATGGCGGGTGTCGAGATGCGCTTGATGACCTTGCCGTGCTCGCGAGAGAACTTCTCGAGGAAGTGGTCGGCGAGCAGCAGCAGGTCCGCTTTCCGGTCGCGCAGCGGCGGCACGAAAATCGTGAACACGTTGAGCCGGTAGTACAGGTCCTCGCGGAAGGTGCCGTCCACGAGCGCCTTTTCCATGTCCTTGTTCGTCGCGGCGATCAGCCGGACGTTTACTTTCACCGTCTCGGTCCCGCCCACGCGCTCGAACTCCCGCTCCTGCAGCACGCGGAGCAGCTTCACCTGGGTGCCCAGGTTGATGTCGCCGATCTCGTCGAGAAAGAGCGTGCCCCCCTCCGCCATCTCGAACCGCCCCTTCTTGCGGGTGTGGGCTCCCGTGAACGCGCCCTTCTCGTACCCGAACAGCTCCGACTCGATGAGCGTGTCGGGAAGCGCCGCGCAGCTCACCTTCACGAACGGTTTCTTGACCCTCAGCGAGTTGTAGTGGATCGCGTGCGCGATCAGCTCCTTGCCGGTGCCCGACTCACCGCGGATGAGCACCGTGGTGTTGGTCTGGGCAACCTGCGCGACCTGCTCGTACATCTGCCGGGTCGGGCCGCTCGTGCCGATGATGTTCGAGAAGTCGTAGCGCTCCTTCAGCTCCTGCCGCAGGTGCGTGTTCTCGTCGAGCAGCCTCCGCCGCTCTTCCTCGACCATCCGCTGGACGTTGAGCGCCTGGGCGATCATCGAGCTGACGACGCCGATGAACTTCACGCTGCTGTCGTAGTCGCGATCGGGCTGGAAGCGCAGATCGACCGCAAGCGCCCCCACGGCCGCGCGATTGAGCGTGATCGGCACGCAGATGTAGCTCAGCTCCTGCTTCGGGTTCTCCGGCCGCCGCGGCGCCAGGTTGAGGAACGCCGGCTCCTTGCTGATCCGGGGAACGACGATCGGCTTGCCGCTCTCGACGACCTTTCCCGTGATGCCCTCGCCGAGGCGGATGCGGATGGTACGGGCGCGATCCTCGAACCCCTCGACCGCCTCGACGTGGAGCTCGCCGTCGCGCAGCAGCGTCACCATGCCGCGGAGCACGCTGTGGTGGCGCATCAGGGTGAGGAGGACGCGCTGAATGGAGGACTTGAAGTTGAGCGTGCCCGACAGGGCCTGGCTGACTTCGAGCAGGGTCGAGAGGCGGCGCGCATCGCGCGCCACGGTCGCGTCGGATCCGGGTCTGGCGGCAGGCATAAGAGGTCTCCTACATTTCTGCGCACTGATTCGGCGTTCGAACCAAAGCTGTCGTCGCTCGGGACGTGGAGCGGCGAATCTACCCGCCAGCGCGTCTTGGGGCCTGCGGCCGGGGGAATCGACGTTCCCCCGATCATGACTTTTTTGTAGTTACAGCACAGTCACACCACGAATCTGTGGCCTTTCTCGACTGAGTTCAGCAGCCCCATTGTACCGGAATTCCGCAGGAAAGCGAGCGATTCGGCGTGAATGCGCCCCGCGTGCGCGTGGCTCGCGCCTTGCCATTCTGCGCCTTCGATGACGTTCTCACCGATCGCGGTTGGCCTCCTCACAGTGTTCGCCCTCGGTTCCGCAGCACCCCTCGCCGCCGAGTCCCCTCCCGACGATGCGCATGCGCACGTCAGGATGACCGACCAAAGGCTGCATCGACTCGTCCACGAGGGGCTCCGCGACTCTGACACGTTTCGAGGTCTCGTCGCGCGTCTCGAGCAGTCCGACGTCGTCGTCTATTTCGAATGCGACAGCGCCGCGAGCCCCGCTGGCCGCCTCACGTTCGTGTCCGCCGTGGCGGGGGTTCGATACCTGCACGTGCGCGTGTCGCGGCTCGGATCCCGGGAGCAACAGATCGCGCTCATCGCTCATGAGCTCCGTCACGCCGTGGAAATCGCCGACGCGCCCGACGTGGTTGACGTGGCGTCACTGGGGGCGGCGTACGAACGGATCGGGTACGTCAATCATCGAGTCGCGACACGTGGAGTCGCCTTCGACAGCGAGGCAGCGGTGCGAACGGGGCACCAGGTGCTGCGCGAGCTGTCAGGACGCCAGCGGTCCGGTCCGAGTCTCCTCGCAACGGTGAAGGCCACCCGGTAGCCGTCGCCGAGGGGTCGTGGCCCTCGGGAGCTACAGGATGTAGCGCGACAGATCCTCGTTCCTGACGATGTCGGCGAGCATGCGGTCTACGTAGGCTTCGTCGATCGTCAGGGTCTTCTCGGTCAGCTCCGGGGCGCTGAAGGAGACCTCGTCGAGCAGACGCTCCATCACCGTATGGAGGCGCCTGGCTCCGATGTTCTCCGTCATGTCGTTGACGCGGGCTGCGAAGTCGGCGATCCGGTCGACGGCCCCCGGCGTGAACGTCAGCGCCACGTCCTCGGTGCCGAGCAGCGCCGAGTACTGCTTGACCAGGGCGTTCTGGGGCTCGGTCAGGATCCGGACGAAGTCCGCGCGGGTCAGCGGCTCGAGCTCGACGCGAATCGGGAACCGGCCCTGCAGCTCCGGGATGAGATCCGACGGCTTCGAGACGTGGAAGGCGCCGGCCGCGATGAACAGGATATGGTCGGTTTTCACCATCCCGTGCTTCGTGTTGACCGTCGTGCCTTCGACGATCGGCAGGATGTCGCGCTGCACCCCCTCGCGGCTCACGTCCGGCCCCCGGCCGCCGCCCGCGCCGTCCCGGCTCGCGATCTTGTCGATTTCGTCCACGAAGATGATGCCCGTCTGCTCGACGCGCTGCACGGCGGTCCGGTTGACCGAGTCCGTGTCCACGAGCTTGGCTTGCTCCTCCGCCAACAGGTGATCGAAGGCGGCGGGCACCTTCAGCCGACGCGTTCTCGCACCCTTCCCGAACATGTTGCCCATCATGTCCTTCAGGTTGACCCCGATCTCCTCGACCGAGGACCCGGCGATGATCTCGAACGCCGGCATCGCGGGCGCCTGCACGTCGATCTCCACGACGCGCTCGTCGAGGCGGCCGTCCCGGAACTGTTCCCGCATCCGATCTCGCGTGCGGCCAGCCTGATCTCGGAGGGCCGCCGGGTCCTCGCCTGGCACCGGCGGACGCGACGGCGGCAGGAGCAGATCGAGGAGCCGTTCCTCGGCGGCGGCCCTCGCCTTGTCGCGGACCTCTTCGCTCTTCTCGGCGCGGACCATGTCGACGGCGACCTCCACGAGGTCGCGGACCATCGACTCGACGTCCCGGCCGACGTACCCGACCTCGGTGAACTTCGACGCCTCGACCTTGATGAACGGCGAGTGCGCGAGCCGCGCCAGCCGGCGCGCGATCTCGGTCTTCCCCACGCCCGTGGGTCCGATCATCAGGATGTTCTTGGGCGTCACCTCCTCGGCCATCTCGGGGGACAGCCGCTGGCGGCGGAGGCGGTTGCGCAAGGCGATCGCGACGGCCCGCTTGGCCTTCGCCTGGCCGATGACATACCGATCCAGCTCGGTGACGATCTCTCGCGGTGTCAGCGACCCCACGGCCGTCGTCGTGCGTTCGGGAAGGAAAATCGCCATACCGTCCGTCAGAGTTCCTCGATCGTGAGGTTCGAATTCGTGTAGACGCAGATGTCGGCGGCGATGCGCATCGACTCTTCCGCGATCTGGCGCGCCGACAGCGGGCTGTGCCTCACGAGCGCCCGCGCGGCCGCCATCGCGTACGACCCTCCCGATCCGACGGCCACGACGCCGTCGTCAGGCTCGATGAGATCGCCCGTGCCGGAGAGCAGGAACGTGGACTGGCGATCCGCGACGATGAGCATCGCTTCGAGTCGCCGCAGCAGCCGGTCGGTTCGCCAGTCGCGAGCCAACTCCACCGAGGCTCGCTCCAGGTTCCCGCGGTACTGTTCGAGCTTCGATTCGAATCGCGAGAAGAGCGCAAACGAATCGGCGGCCGATCCGGCGAACCCCGCGAGGATCGTGTCGTTGTAGATTCGCCGGATCTTGCGCGCGCTGTGTTTGACCACGGTCGCGCCGAGCGTGACCTGCCCGTCCCCGGCGAGGACCGTCCGGTCCTGATGGCGCAGGGCGAGGATCGTCGTGGCGTGCATCACGGCCAGTATATTCGCGGGGGTCAGGGGGCGGGGGTCAGGGGACAGGGGGCAGGGGGCAGGATTCGGGTTTCAGCCGAGTGTCCTGTCCGCTGGAAACAGCTGAGGACACAGGCCGGGCCTGGCAGTCGATACGCCGTTATTTCGGAAAGAAATCGTCCATTTCCAGCTGGCAGCAGTGTTGCTCCAACCTCCTGTATGCGAGTCCCAACTCTGGTCGCTGTGGTCGTGGTCGCGATGCTGTCGTCAACCATCGTCCCTTCGTCGGAAGGCGGCCAGCGCCAGCGGGGCGGCGACCGCGGGCAAGGCGGGCAAGGTCGATCCGAGCAGCGTCGGGCCGAGCCGCGCGACCGCGACGGCGGGCGCCGCGCCTCTGGCGAAGGACCGTCACCCATGGCGCGACCCGTCCAGGAAGGACGACGCGCCGTCGAACGGCAGCAGCAGCCGCAAGCCGCCCGGAACAACAACTCGAGGCAGATGGCCGAGACGAGGCAGGTGAGGGAGCCGCGACAGGTGGCGGCGGCCCGTCAGCCCGAGGCGATCCAGCGCCAGGACCGGCGACCGTCAAACCGGGAGCGGTCGGCTCAGGCCGCCGGTGTCCGTGATCCTGGTGTCGTTGTCGCACAGCGCCGGCCCCAGGAACGGGCCAACGCGACTCAGGGTCATTTCATCGATCTGGATCGTGGTGCGCCAAACCGTGGCTCGGCCTCGCCAACCACTCGCTCGACAGCCCCGCGAAGCGTTCCGGGAGTCGCGCCGACGCGCAGCTACGTCGACCGTAACGGGTATCGCAGCGGCAGCGGTTCTCGCGACGGGAACGGCTATCGCGACGGGAACGCTTATCGAGGCGGGAACTATCGCGATTACAACGGCCATCGTGGCTACAAGACCTACAACTACCGCGGCCGGACCTACAACTACTACACGATCTACCCGCCGCCCTATTACTACTATCCGTATTCCTACGGGTACGGCCCGGGTGGACGCGGGTACTTCTACTTCGACCTGCACTACAACTCGCACGTCTGGTATCCGCACACTACCGTCCGGTACGACACCTACGGCACCTACGGCTACCCGATCGGAGAACTGCGGCTGCAAGTACGGCCGCGCGAGGCGCAGGTGTTCGTGGACGGTTCCTACGCGGGCACGGTGGACGAATTCGACGGCACGTTCCAGTCGCTCAGGCTGGAGGGAGGCGAGTACCAGATCGAGATCGTCCTCGAGGGCTTCGAGCCGCTCGTCTTCGACGTGCGCATCACGCCGGGCGAGAAGGTGACGTATCGCGGCGATCTGGTGCCGGAACAACCGCAATAAGCGCGGGCTGAAGCCCGCGCTCTACAAACGACCGGTACGTCGATGTACGAACGACCGGTACCGTCGATGCCGTGGCGCGGGGGCTTCAGCCCCCGCGCTTTCTGAAGAAGAAGTACAGCGGGATTCCCGCCAGGATGATGAGCGCGCCGGCGCCGGTCGGCCCTGGGTCCCGGACGAGTCCGTTGATGAGGATGGCGGCGCTCGCGACGGCAAACACACCGGGAGCGATCGGATACCCCCAGGCGCGGAACGGCCGCTCGGCCTGAGGCTGCCGGGCGCGCAACACGAACAGCGAAACGACGGCGACCCCCGAGAACAGCACGATCGCAAATCCCGTGTAGGTCAGCAGCGCATCGGCTTTGGCCGACAGCACCAGCAGGGAGCTCCAGAGCGCCTGCGCGATGATTGCGGCAGCCGGCGTCTTGTACCCGCGGTGGACGTCGGCAGCCCGCCGGAAGAAGAGGCCGTCGCGCGCCATCGCAAAGTAGACGCGCGGACCGGCAAAGGTCATGGCGCTGATGCTGGCCAGCAGGCTGACGATCGACACGACCCCCATGATGTTGCCCGCCCCGGAACCGAGCAGCCCTTCCGCGACGAAGTCGAGGACGGAGCCTTGAACCCGCCCGAGATCCCCCACCGGCATGACGTACAGATAGAGGGCGTTCATCAGAACGTGGACGAGTACGACGGCCACCGTGCCGAGTGCGAGTGCGCGAGGGACGTTGCGCCCAGGATTCCTGATTTCCTCGGCGACGTAGGTGGCGGCATTCCATCCCGAATACGCGAACATCACCGGGATGAGCGCGAGCAGCCAGCCGGTCGCTGTGGCCGATCCGGGTTGGCCGAGATTGGCTGCGGTCCCCGTACCGAACGAAAAGCCGAGGGCAATGAACAGAACGAATGCGCCCACTTTCAGCGTCGCCAGGACGTCCATCACCAGCCGGCCCGGGCCAACGCCCCGGAGGTGAATCCACGACATTCCGACGATGGCAGCGATCGCCACCGTCGTCTGGGGCGACAGACTGAGCTCGAGCGTCCCGGGAACAATCGGCAGCGTGAAGAACGGCGTGCTGTTTCCGGCCGCGGGCACGAACCGTCCCAGGTAGAAGGCAAGGACCATGGCACTGGTCGCGATGGCGCCGGAAAAACCTGCGACAAACGAGGTCCAGCCCGTGAGAAACGCCGCCTGGGGCCCAAAGGCCTCCTTGAGATAGACGTATTCGCCGCCCGCACGCGGCCTCAGCGCGGCCAGTTCCGCGTAAGCCATCGCGCCCGCAAACGCGAGCACGCCCCCGACCAGCCATGCGGCGAGGAATGGCAACGCGCTTGGAACGGCGGCCGCCACTTGAGACGGGGCAAACAGCAGGCCTGTGCCAATGACGTTGGAAACGATGATCGCCGCCGCATCGAGGGGACCGAGACGGCGCTCGAGGGATTGGGTGGGGTTCGTAGTCACCCGCGGATTATATGGGCCTTGGGGCCTTCTTACTCAGTGAGGAGCTGCCGGTCGATCGTGTAGTCCCCCATCTTCACCCAGTTGCGGGAGCCATGCCTGCCGAAGACCTCCACACGGGCGTCGACGAACTCCTTGTTTTGCAGCATCTGCAATCTCGTCTGGGGCCCGAGGTAGCCGCGCTCCGACCGCAGCACCAGGGGGTCGCCCGATGTGCCCGGCGCCAGGCCGTCGGGGCCGATCCCGCGCACGAAATGCGAGTCCCATTCCTGCGCCTCGCCCACGCGACGGAACACCGCGTTGACTTGCACCCTGGCGATGGGTTCCGACGAGACGTTCCTGAGCTTCAACGTGATGCTCGGAACCAGCTTGTTCTGGCCGTCCACGATGCCGGCGTCGTACCAGCCGGTATGCACCTCTGTGATCGCGAGGTCTTTCTCGACTTCGCGCGCACGGCAACCCGCAACGAGGAGGACGAGGAGAGCGGTGATGGTGACCCGCGCCAGCATGGGCGAATTGTACACTCCACTCGATCAGACACCGGCCGAGGGAAACGGTTCCGCTAGTACTCCCGGACGTCCACCTTCGCGCGTGCTTCTTCCATCGTGAGCCGGCCTGCGCGGAAGGCGGTGAGATCGCTCCCTTTTATCCGGAAGATGAGCGTGCTGAAGTCCACCGAGTCGCCGGGGACGAGCGGGTCTCGAGGCAGGTTGTCGCGGGCCGCCACCGTGAGCCACTCGTCAGGTCCGAGCGTCAGCGCGCCGCTGTCCTCGATGATGGCGTCGATCAGCGCGTCTTTCACCGCGCCGGTATAGGCGGCATTGGGGTTGTCGAGCACGCGGGGATCGACAGTGGGGGTCCGTGGGCTTGCGCTTTCCGACGGGATGCCGACGCCCAACTGTGCGCTCGACAGGGCTCCGACCGTGCCTCGCATCGTCTGGGGGCCCTGCGCCTGTGCCTCGAGCCGGCGCACGAACTGGAGGAACTGCCGCTGGAACTCGGCATCCAGCCGGGAAGCCTGGGCCGACAGTGCCCGCGCTTCAGCCGCCAGGGTCTCCAGGTTCCGCGTATCCCGCGTCATGTATCGAAGCGGCCAGGTCACGGGCAGCCGAAGCGCCGGGACCTCGACGTCGAAGAAGACGCCGTAGCCATCGAGAGGAAACCCGCGGACTTCGGGCTCCCCGGTCAACATCGGCGGATCCGGCGTGACGGCTCTCACGCGACGCAGCAGGCCGTCCGCGCCAAACTTCACCGCAGTTTCAAGCGCGCCTTCGAATTTGGCGATCCGCTGCCGCGCCCGCACCTGTGCGTCGTCTGTCTGCTGCGCTGCGCTCACAGCACCCACCGACAACGCCGCCATCACACAAAGAATCGAGATTCTCTTCATAGCTCCCACCGCGCTCGCCGTTGCGCGTCCCCTGTTACCGACCCTGCGGCGGACCCTGCTGCGACACCAGAAGGAAGTTGATCGCTTCGCGCTGCTGGCGGATCTCGGCATTCGTCTGGCCCAGGGACTGCCCGAAGCGCTCGCTCACTGAGGCCAGGTCCACACGGCGCAACGCCTCGAGGTCCCGCCTCTGTTCAACCGCTCGAAGCGTGAACTCGGTTCGCAGCCCTTTCTCGCTCTCGGCGATCAGCGCCTCTACTCTCCGCATGATCGCGTCGTCGCCCGCCGACGCCTGCGCGGCAACGGGGACGGCTCCTGCTTGTCCCATCGTCGCGCCGGCTCGCAACCGCGTCATCTCGGCGCGCAGGCGCTGCTCCAACTGGGCGAGATCGCTGCGCGACGCGGCCGGCGCCGGTGCAGCGGCCTGCGCGGCCGGGGCATCAGAGGCTGGACCCGTCGAAGGTCTCGAGACTCCCATCACGAGGCCGGCGCCGAAAATCAGCAGCGCCGCGGCAGCCTGCGCCCACGCGGGGAGCGGCGCCCTCCACCAGGGTTTCTTCTCCTCGAGAACCGGAGCGGGCACCTGGAATCCGAGCTCGGCGATCGGAGGCGCCCAATCACCGAGCAGTCGGCGGGTCCGGCCCAGCCCCTCGATCTCGCGGGCGCACGGGACGCACGTTGTCAGGTGCGCGTCGATCGACTCGCGTATCTCGGGATCGCACTCGTCGTAGAGATACGCGACCAGCGCGCCAGCATCGCCACAGGTATAGGACTCACTCATATCCGTTTCACCAGTTTCGGGACACTCTGCGCCTGCCGCTCGAGCTGCCTCCGCAGGATCGACAGGCCTTGGTACAGTCTCGTCTTCACCGTGCTGAGCGGACATCCCTGCATGTCCGCGATTTCCTGAAACGTCATCCCGTGGTACTCCTTCAGGATGATCGCCGTCCGCTGCTCCTCGCTGAGCGAGCGCATCGCCTGCTCGACGAGCGCGCTCATCTCGCGCCTCTCGACCAGATCCTCGATCGACTCGGTCGGCCCGGTGGAGGCTCCCAGCTCCGCGGGATCGGTGTCCTCGGGAATCTGCGTGACCGGAGCCCGCCGCCGCCGCCGAATCCAGTCGCGGCACAGGTTGAGCGCAATACGATACAACCACGACGAAAACTTCGCCTGTCCCTTGAAGCCAGGGAGCGCCCGGTACGCGCGCAGGAACGTATCCTGGCAGACATCACGCGCGTCCTCCTCGTGCCCGAGGACGCGGTACGCGAGAGCGTAGATCGGCCGCTCCCATCTCACGATGAGTTGATTGAAGCTGTCGACGTCGCCCGACATGGACCGGGCGACGAGCTCCTCGTCGCTGCGCGTCATCAGCAAGGCGCCAACGGCCTGTCTGCCTACTAAGACGGCGGCAGCCGTCGCGCGGCCGTTACCCCGATCATACGGCCCGGGAAGGAGTGGCGGCCTGCAGGTCACGGCGCGCTCTCGCGACGCCATAAGCCATTCTGATCACGTCACTTAGGCCGATCGAGACGACAGCGCCGGTATACAATTGAGCCCTTCGATGATCCAGCTTTCCGACCTGACAAAGGCCTTCGGCGACCGGACGCTGCTCGATCACGTTACGTGGCAGATCGGGGACGGCGAAAGGGTCGGCCTGTGCGGGCCGAACGGGGCCGGCAAGACGACGCTGCTCAAGATCCTGGCCGGGATGGAAGAAGCCGACTCGGGTGCCGTCGTGAAGCCCGCAAGCCTGACGATCGGCTACCTGCCGCAGGACGGCCTCACGCACTCGGGCCGGACGCTGGTCGAGGAAGCCAGCGTCGCGTTTCAACCGATGCTCGACATCAAGTCGGAAATGCACGACATCGAGCACAGGCTTGGTGACGCGTCCGTGCCCCAGGACGAGCACGATGGGATGTTGTCGCGCTACTCGGAGCTGCAGGACCGCTTCCGGCTGGGCGACGGCTACAGCATGGATCTGCGCATCGCGACCGTGCTGCGCGGGCTCGGGTTCAGCCCCGAAGATGGCGATCGGCCCTGCGAGACGTTCTCAGGCGGCTGGCAGATGCGAATTGCGCTGGCCAAGCTCCTCCTCGGCCGGCCGAACCTGCTGCTCCTCGACGAGCCGACGAACCACCTGGACCTCGAGGCGCGCAACTGGCTCGAAGAGTACTTGAGCGAGTACCCCTACGCCGTCATCCTGGTCTCCCACGATCGCTATTTCCTCGATTCGGTCGTGACGCGGATCACCGACCTTCACCTCCGGGCGCTCGTCGACTACGTGGGCAACTACAGCAAGTACGTCGAACAGCGCGACGCCATGCTCGAGCGCCTGCGGCAGTCCAAGCGCGAGCAGGACGAGGAGATCGCCCGCGTCAAGATGTTCATCGATCGCTTTCGCTACCAGGCGACAAAGGCGGCGCAGGTCCAGAGCCGCATCAAGCTGCTCGAAAAAGTGGTGCCGATCGAGGTGCCACCCGAACGCAAGCGCATTCACTTCCGGTTTCCGCCGTGCGCCAAGAGCGGACGCACCGTCATCGAGCTCAAGCACGCAGCCAAGTCGTACGGCGCGCTCACGGTGTTCGGCGACGTCAACCTGCACATCGAGCGCGGCGACCGCATCGCGCTGGTCGGGCCGAACGGCACCGGCAAGTCCACGCTCATGCGGTTGCTGTCGGGCGAGGAAGCGCCCGACCGGGGCGGGCGCACGGTGGGGCACCAGGTGGTCATCGAGTATTTCGCGCAGGACGAAGCCACGCGCCTCGACCCGTCGTTGACCGTCTACGAAACGCTGGCGTCGGGATCCCCCACCGACATGGTGCCGGCGATCCGGAACCTGCTCGGCGGGTTTCTCTTCTCCGGCGACGATGTCTACAAGAAGGCGGGCGTGCTGTCTGGCGGAGAGCGGACGCGACTGGCGGTCGCCCGCATGCTGCTTCGGTCGTCCAATACGCTGCTGCTCGACGAGCCGACCAACCACCTGGACCTGGATTCGAAGGACGTGCTGCTCGAAGCGCTCGAGGATTACGGCGGCACGCTCGTCATCGTCTCCCACGATCGCTACTTCGTCGAGAGGCTGGCGACCAAGATCGTCGAGATCGGGCACGGCGGGGCAATCGTCTATCCCGGGACGTACCCGGAATTTCTCTGGCACAAGGAGGCCGGCCTCAAGGCTCTGGACACCAGGCGCCGGGAAACCGGAGCCGGGAAACCGGAGCCCAAAGCCAAGAGTCCAGAGCCCAAGGGCAAGAGCCCGAAGACCGAAGCCCGGAGCCAGAAGCCGGGAGCCAGGAGCCAGGAGCCCGAGAGAGAAGAGCGGAAGCGCATCGAGGCCGAACGGCGCAAGAAGGAGCGGGCGGCACAGACGCTGCAAAAGCGTATTTCCGACCTGGAGTGTCGTATCGCTGAACGCGAGGGCCAGGTCAAGGAACTCGAAGCCGCCATGGGCGCGCCCGGGTTTTACGAGGATCGGGATGGCGCCAAGCAGGTGGTTGACCGGCATCAGTCGCTTATGTGGGAGGTGGGCGACCTGATGGCACAATGGGAAGCCCTGCAGGAACATGCGGCGGAATCCCCCGCTACTCCAGGCGCCCCTTCCGAATCGTAAGTGCGCCCCGTCCGCACCAACAGAAAACGCTATAGGCTTACGGTTCTGTAATCGATAAATGGGGTGCCAGGCACCCAATCTGCCGGATCAGGCCGCTACCCGAGAGGACGCCGAAGTGAGGGCCGGGCACGCGCTTTGCCTTTTTCAGAGTGGCTTGAGGTCTGCTCTGTGGAGCTCCAGGTAATGACTAAGTCGCGTCTCCGTGTCCCCCCGCCGGGCTCTCCCGATCGGGCCGGGGCGGCACCGATCCGTCTGACTCACCCCCCCCAGGCCGCAGCGACCTCCGACGCCTTTTTCCGGCACATCGTGTCCGGGATGCGCAACGGCGTGCTGGCCATCAGGCGAGATGGCCGTCTCGCGTTGATCAACGACGAGGCGTACCGCATCTTCGGCGTGGCGCCGCACTCCGACGACGTCGGCCGGCCGGTGTCGGCCGTGCTCAGGGACCACCCGGACGTCCTGCGGGTGCTCGGCGGCGTGTTCGACCTGCACCTGTTGCCCAATCGTGTTGAGATGCGCCTGAAGCCGTCGAACAAGGTCATCGGCTACACGGTCACGCTGGTACGCGACGATTCGAACGCCGTGATCGGCGCGGCGATGTTCTTCAAGGACCTGACGCGGGTCGAGCAGCTCGTGGAGCGCGAACGGCTTCGCGACCGGCTGGCGGCCGTCGGCGAGATGGCCGCCGTCATCGCCCACGAAGTGAAGAACCCGCTGGCCGGCATCGAGGTGATGGCGGGCCTGCTCCGGCGGAAGATCCCCGAGGCGCCGGACGCGCAGGGAGTCCTGACCGACATCATCACCGAGGCCAAGATGGCGAACGCCATCGTGCAGGAGGTCCTCGATTTCGTCCGGCCGATCCGGCTGCAGGTCGAGCACACGACGATTGCCGACGCGGTCCACGGGGCGATTCAGCTCGCCGATACCAAGGCGCGCCGCGGCGACGTGCAGGTGTCGCTTGCCATCCCGGACGGACTGCAGATTCAGGCCGACCAGCACCAATTGACACAGGTCTTTACCAACCTGCTGATGAACGCGTACGAGGCGATGGCGGGCAAGGGGGCCGTGGCCATTTCCGCCGAGCTCGTCAGGCTCGAGGACGGCACCGACCCGCGGGACGCGGTCCTCGTTCAGGTTGTCGACGACGGACCCGGAATGGCGCAGGACGTCGCGGAGCGGGTCTTCAATCCGTTCTTCACGACGAAGCCGCAAGGCTCGGGGCTCGGCCTGGCCATCGTGCGGAAGATCGTCGACGCGCACGATGGGCGAATAGACCTGCGGACGTCCGCGGGCAAGGGCACGACGATTCAGGTGACGCTTCCAGTAACGGGCGGCCGCGAGGACTAGGTGGTGTATGGGACGGATTCTGATAGCTGACGACCACGATTCGCTTCGCCGGGGACTCGCCCAGGCAGTCGCCGAGGCGGGCCACGACGTCGAAGAGGCGCCGAACGGGAACGCCGCCATCGAGAGGCTTCACGAAGGCTTCTTCGATGTCGTCGTGAGCGACCTGAAGATGGGCGGCAGCACGGGCCTCGAGGTGCTCAAGACGGCCAAGACGCTCCATCCCACGTCGGCCATCATCCTGATGACCGCCTTCGGATCGGTGTCCACGGCCGTCGAGGCGATGAAGTCGGGCGCGTTCGACTACGTGCAGAAGCCGTTCGAAATCGAGGAGATGGAGGTCAAGATCGAGAAGGCGCTCGAGATGCGCCGGATGCAGAACCAGATCGACTACCTCCGTCACGCGCAGGGCGACATCTACGACTTCGACCGCATCATCGGGTCGAGCGGCGCGCTCGAGAAGGTCCTGGCCGTCGTCCGCAAAGTGGCCAAGAGCAACACCACCGTTCTGGTCCGCGGCGAGACCGGCACCGGAAAGGAGCTAATCGCGGGTGCGGTGCACCACAACTCCCACCGGGCGGCGCGCAACTTCGTCAAGGTGAACTGCGCCGCGCTGCAGGAGAACCTCCTCGAATCCGAGCTCTTCGGGCACGAGAAGGGGGCATTCACCGGGGCGGACAAGCAGCGCATCGGGCGATTCGAGCAGGCCGACGGGGGCACGCTGTTCCTCGACGAAATCGGCGACATGAGCGCGAACACGCAGGCGAAGATCCTGCGCGTGCTCCAGGAGCACGAGTTCGAGCGTCTCGGCGGCACGCGCACCATCAAGGTCGATGTCCGGCTGATTGCCGCCACCAACCGCGATCTGACGACGATGGTCGAGGCCGGCCAGTTCCGCGAGGACCTCTACTACCGGCTGAACGTCGTCACGATGGAAATGCCTCCGCTGCGCGAGCGCAAGGACGACATCGCCGAGCTTGCCAACTTCTTCATCCGCCGCTTCTCGGGAGAGCTGAAGAAGAAGATCGTCGGGCTCGACGCCGACGCCTTGAAGCTGCTCATGCGGTACCAGTGGCCGGGCAACATCCGCGAGCTCGAAAACGCTGTCGAGCGCGCGATGCTGCTGGCCGAAGGGACGCACATCGCCGTCGACGACCTGCGGCTGGGGGACTTCGGCCCGAGCGGCACGCCGCGCGAGGGCGCCTCCATCGTCAAGATTCCACCGACCGGCATCCCGCTCGAGGAAGTCGAGCGCATCGCGCTCGTCGAGGCGCTGAAAATGTCCAACTGGGTGCAGAAGGACGCGGCCGAGCTGCTGTCCATCAGCCCGCGTGTCATGAACTACAAGATCAAGACGCTCGGGATCGATTTCCCGCGCAGCCGCCGGGCCGCCGTCCAGCATCACGAACAGCCGACGGCCGTGAACGCCTGAGCGCTGACGCTGTCGTTCGCTCTTCTCGCTTCTCTCTTCTCGCTTCGTGTTCACGTTCCGCGGGCCTGACGGCCCGCTGAGCGTCAATCACGTCCTCCTCGCCCTTGGATGCGCTTTTCGGTAGACGTCGAGCAACTGCGCGGCGTTGACGTGGGTGTACCGCTGCGTCGTGGACAGCTGGACGTGCCCGAGCAGCTCCTGGATCGCGCGCAGATCGGCGCCGCGCTGCAACAGGTGCGTGGCGAAGGAATGCCGCAGCGCGTGCGGGCTGATGCCGAAGCGCGTGCAGCAGGACGAGACGTAGCGTGCGACGAGGCGCTGCACGCTCCGCCCCGTGAGCCGCGCGCCGCGCGCGTTGACGAACAGCGGCTCGCCGCTGCGGGCTTTCGGCGCGGCGGCCGATCGAAGCACCGCTCGATCCTTGAGCCAGGAGCGCAGCGACTGCTCGGCGGCTGAATTGAACGGGACCAGCCTTTCCTTGGCGCCCTTGCCCATCACGCGGACCATCCGCGCGCGGAGGTTGACGTCCTCGAGATCCAGGCCCACCAGCTCGCTCAGCCGCAGCCCGGACGCGTAGAACACTTCCAGCATGGCCTTGTCGCGCCGCCCGAGCGGGCCGGACGTGTCCGGCGACTCGAGCAGACGGGTCATCTCGTCAACCGAGAGATGCGCCGGCACCTTCCGCTCGCGCTTCGGTCCGGCGGCGAGCGTTGCCGGATCCGCCTCGATCCAGCCTTCGCGGCGCAGATAGCGGCCAAAGGCCCGGAGGGCGGACAGCTTGCGCGCCACCGACGCGCGCGCGTGACCGCGGCGGTAGAGATCGGCCATGAACGCCCGTATCGTGGCGAGCTGCACGTCGCTCGGCTCGAGCTCTTTCTTGCCGAGGTCTCGCGCCGCGAAGTCGAGGAACTGCGCGAGGTCGCCGTCGTACGCGGCGACGGTATGCGCCGAGGCGTTGCGATTCAGGCGGAGGTACTCGACGAAGTCCCGGAGGTGCGATTTCATCGCGCCGCCGCCGGAACCAGCGAGCCCGCGATCCACTCCTCGAGCGCCGCGAGCGCGCGCGCCGAGGTCGCCAGCTTGCGCTCCTCGCGGGTGAGACGACGTCCGCGGGGAGCGTCGGGCGGCGACATGATGCCGAAGGTGATGTTCGTGGGCTGGTAGTCGCGGGCGGTCGCGTGCGATACGTAGTACGCGAGCGCCCCGATGGCCGTCGTCCGCGGGGGAATTCCCGGCGGCGCTCCACGGACGAGCGCGGCGGCGTTCCGGCCGGCGATGAGGCCGGAGGCGGCCGACTCCACGTATCCTTCGACGCCCGAGATCTGGCCGGCGAAGAACAGGTCGGGGCGAGCCTTCGTCTGCCACGTTTCCCGCAGCACCGTTGGCCCGTTGATGTAGGTGTTTCTGTGCACCAGGCCGAACCGGACGAACTCCGCGCGCTCGAGCCCGGGAATCAGCCTCAGCACGCGCGCCTGTTCTCCCCACTTCAACTGCGTCTGAAAGCCGACGAGGCTGAAGTGGTCGCCGGCCAGGTTGTCTTGTCTGAGCTGGACCACGGCGTGCGGCATGCGACCGGTCCGCGGATCGACGAGACCAACCGGCTTCATGGGACCGAAGCGCAGCGTGTCCCGGCCCCTGCGCGCCATCACCTCGATCGGCAGGCACCCTTCGAAAAATCTCTCGTTGTCGAGGTCGTGCACGCTGGCCGATTCGGCAGTCGCCAGCGCGTCGTAGAACGCGTCGTACTCGCCGCCGGTCAAGGGACAATTCAGATAGTCCCCTTCGCCATCGTCCACGCTGCAGGCAACGCCGGGCGCGTCTGACTGAGGCGGGTCTAAAGACCCGCCTCTACTGGGAGACTCGGTCGCGACGCTGCCGCCGCGAAGGCTGCGCCCCCAGCGTGACGCGCGAAACACTTTCGTCATGTCGAGCGTCTCGGCCAGGACGATTGGGCTGATCGCATCGTAGAAATACAGGTGCCCGGCGCCGACGAGCGCGGCGATCTCGTCCGACAGCGCCTCGGAGGTCAGCGGGCCCGTCGCGATGATCAGCGGATACATCGACGGGTCGCGGGGAATCGAGGTCACTTCCTCGCGGGCGACAGTGATGAGCGGATGGCCGTGAACAGCCTCGGTCAGCGCCTGCGCGAAGCGCTCACGATCGACGGCCAGCGCGGCGCCTGCCGGAACGCGGTTCGCATCGGCGGCCCGCATCACCAGCGAGCCGAGCCGTCGCATCTCCTCTTTCAGGAGGCCGACGGCGTTATCGAGCTTGTCGGCCCGGAATGAGTTCGAGCAGACCAGCTCGCCGAGCCGATCCGTCTTGTGCACGGCTGTGGGGCGCACCGGCCGCATCTCGTGCAGCACCACTTCGACGCCGAGCGATGCAGCCTGCCACGCAGCCTCGCTGCCGGCAAGGCCTCCGCCGATGATGTGAATCATGAAGGGCCCTGATTCCTGAGCCCTGTGATCTTACGCCCTATGCCCCGACTGCTTTTCGGCGGGAGCCCTGTGCCGCGGCCGCTTTCACCGTCCGCCGGCGTGGCCGGGCCCGCCGAATCGAGGGGACCGCGCCCTTGCGGGCTTCGAGCAGATCCGCCGCCTGCGCGTAGGTCAGAGCGTCAGGGCTGGTGGTCTTCGGAATCGACGCGTTGGTCTTGCCATCGGTCACGTATGGACCGTATCGACCCTCGAGCACCTTGATCGTCGTCCCGTTCTCCACGAGCTCGCGCAGCATCTTCCGCTGCGCCGACGGTCGCCGCCGCGACTGCTTCGGTGCACGAAGCAGCGCCAGCGCCGCGTCGAGGGAGATGGTGAAGACGTCCTCCTCAGACTCGAGCGACCTGAACTCGTCGCCATGCTTGACGTACGGGCCGAACCGCCCGAGGTTGGTCAGGATCTCCCCATTGTCGTCGGGGTGCAGACCCACGACACGGGGCAGCGAGAGCAGCTTGAGCGCTTCCTCGAGCGTCACGGTTGACTCGCTCATGTGCGACTGCAGAGACGCCCGCTTCGGCTTCTGGGCCTTCTGCCCCTTCCCCTTGGCCTCGGGCGTTTCGCCGAGCTGCACGTAGGCGCCGTAGCGCCCGTTCATGACGTAGACAGCCTGAGTCGTCGCTGGATCCACGCCGAGCGCGCGCGGACCTTCCGCCTTCGCCCGCACGAGCTCCATCGCTCTTTCGACCGTGAGGTCGGCGGGCGCGACGTCCTCCGGCAGCGACGCCGTGCGGCCGGGACCTCCATCAGCGACCTGGACGAAAGGCCCGAAGCGGCCGATGCGCACGCGCACGGACTCGCCGCTCTCGGAATCGACGCCAAGATCGAGCACCGGGTAGTCGGCCTTCTCGGCGCCCTTCTCGACAGCCGGGAGCAGACCTCGATGTTTGCGGTCGCCGTAATAGAACTGCTTCAGGAACGCGACCGACTCGCGCTCGCCCCGGGAAATCTCGTCGAGATCGTCTTCCATCTCCGCCGTGAAGTCGGTTTCGACGAAGTCGCCGAAGTGCTCTCGCAGCAGCTGTGTCACGGCAAACGCCGTGAAGCTGGGCAGCAGCGCCTTGTTCTGGCGGAAGACGTAGCCGCGCCTGACGATGGTCGCGATCGTCGGGGCATAGGTGGACGGGCGCCCGATCCCGAGGCGCTCGAGCTCCTTGATGAGAGACGCCTCGGTGAATCGCGCCGGCGGCAACGTCTCGTGGCGCTTCGGCTCGGCGTCGAGCAGGGTCACTGGAGTGGACCCGTCCCGATGTATCAGATCGCCGACCCGGCACTGCGGCAGGATGGCTTCCTGCTCTTCGAGCTCCGCGGCGGGATCGTCGCTGCCTTCGACATACGCCCGGCGGAAGCCGGCGAACTCGATCGCCCTGCCGCTGGCGGTCAGCACGGCGACGTCGCCCTTGGAGCCCGTCGCGGAGATCTCGAGGCTGGTCCTGAGCACTCGGGCATCGACCATCTGCGACGCCATCGTGCGCTTCCAGATCAGCTCGTAGACCCTGAGGTCGTCCGGATCGAGCACGCCCTCGAGCTGGCTCGGCGCCAGTCGGAAGTCGCTCGGCCGAATCGCTTCGTGGGCTTCCTGGGCGTTCTTCACGCGGGTCTGATAACGGCGCGGCCCGTCGTAGTACTCGTCTCCGAACATTTGCCGGATGACTCGCGCCGACTCGTTGAGCGCCTTGTCGGACAGCGTCGTCGAGTCGGTGCGGTGATACGTGATGAGGCCCTCCATCTCGTCGTTGCCGACGTCAACGCCCTGGAAGAGGCGCTGCGCCACCTGCATCGTTCTCTCGGTGGAGAAGCCGAGTTTGCGGCTTGCCTCCTGCGTCAAGGTGGACGTGGTGAAGGGCGGTGCCGGCCGCTCGACGCCCGGCTTTTCCTCCACGGAGGTCACCGTCCACGGCACGTTGGCGCGAACGGCGTCAACGAGCGCGCTCGTCGCCGCTTCATCCAGCAGTCGCACGCCCTGGTTCTTGAGCGCACCGGTCTGCGGGTCGAAGTCCTTTCCGGTCGCGACCCGCTGGTCGTTGAGTCGAACGAGCGTGGCGACGAACTCGCGCCCGTCACCCTTCAGCCTGGCCTCGAGGTCCCAGTACTCCGCTGATCGAAACGCGCGCCGCTCCTCCTCGCGCTCCACGATCAGGCGGACGGCTACGCTTTGTACACGCCCGGCGCTCAGTCCGGTCTGCACTTTCTTCCACAGCAGCGGCGACAGCGTGTAGCCGTACAGCCGATCGAGAATCCGCCGGCTCTCCTGAGCCCGAACGAGGTTCTCGTCCACCTTGGCCGGATTGTCGAGCGCTTCCTTGACGGCGCTTTCAGTGATCTCGTGAAACACGATCCGGCGAACCGGAATCCGCGGCTTGAGAACCTGTGTCAGGTGCCAGCTGATTGACTCGCCCTCGCGGTCCGGGTCCGTGGCAAGCAGCAGCTCCGATGCCTCCTTGACCGCAGTTTTCAGGTGGGCCACCTGCTTGCGCTTCTCGGTCGGGACGACGTAGTAGGGCGTGAAATCCTGCTCGACGTCCACCCCCAGCCGTCCCCACTCCTTTGCCTTGATTTCCTTGGGCACTTCGGAGGCCGACTCAGGCAGGTCGCGGATGTGGCCGTAGCTCGCCTCGACACGGTATTTGTTACCGAGGAAGCGGCCGAGCGTCTTCGCCTTGGCGGGCGATTCGACAATAACCAGCGGTTTTGCAGCCATTTCAAAGCGTTACCAGTTCCCTGTTCCCAGCGATGACACTAACACGTTCAGGAGGCGCGCAAGAAACGGCCGCCCCCAGCGCGGCGCACGAGTCCGCGCAGTTCGAGGTCCATCAACCGCGGGAGCAGGCGCGCGAGATCGAGCCCGGATCCACAGGCCAGCTCGTCCAGATCGTAGGCCTGACCCCGCTCCATCACGCGTAGCACTGGGTCGGCCGAAGTCGAAGACCCATAGCGACTTAACAGGCCCTGACCGGTCGCGACGACCCGCCGTCCACAGCCCAGCTCCTCTACGATATCGTCAGCAGTCTCGACAATCTTTGCTCCGTCCCGGAGAAGGAGATGGCCCCCGCGGTTGCGCCCGTTGAGGACGCTTCCCGGAACTGCCATCACCTCGCGGCCCTGTTCGAGGGCGCAGGAGGCCGTGATGAGCGACCCCGACTTCTCGGAGGCTTCAATCACGACCACGCCGAGCGACAGCCCGCTGATCAACCTGTTTCGCATCGGGAAGTGGCGGGGGAAGGGAGGCGTACCGGGCGGAAACTCGCTCAGCACCAACCCGGACTCCGCCACCTGACGAGCCAGCGGCACGTGCTCCGCGGGATAGACCCGGTCGAGACCGGACCCAAGGACGGCAATCGTGCGGCCCCGTTCGAGGGCGCCGCGATGCGCGGCGGAGTCCACCCCCCTGGCGAGCCCGCTGACGACGGTAAATCCTGACGCGGCGAGATCGGCTCCGAGGCGCGCGGCCGTCTCCTTCGCCGCGGCCGAAGCCATTCGCGATCCGACTATCGCGACCGACGGCGCGTCGGCGGACTCGAGATGTCCTTGGTACCAGAGCACGGGCGGAAGATCGGTCAACGACGCGAGAACGGCCGGAAACCGGGGGTCGTTCCAGGGCACAGCGTGTATGCCCCTGCGTGCCCCAAGCTCCCTGACCTGCTTCGCGCGTTCGAGCAGAGGGGCCGCCCGAACCAGGAGGTCGGGGTCGCACCTCTTGAGTCGTTCCGTCAACCCCACTCGAGACAGGTCTGCGAGCAGGGACAGCGCGACTGCCTGATCGAGGGTCATGAACAGTTCCTCCAGCCCGCGCCCGCGCGCGCGTCCAAGCCAGGAGGGCTGCGACGATGACGAAACGGACCCCGTACGTGGAAAGGGCCGGGGCCCACGCGAGCGTCGCAACGCTGCCTGGTGCACCCAGCCCGATGTCCCGAATTATAGGCAGCGACCCACGAATCCGCAACGAGGATCGATCCAAACACAGGACTGTTGCTCAGCCAGAGTCTCGGTTTCGCCAACGAATTCACTGGCCTTATCGTGGTACGTGCCTTGCTCCGCAATTTGGATTCCGCGACAGGCAAGTTACTTGCACGGTGCAGGAACCAGTGGGCTATAGTGAGGTTATCTCGCGACATGCGCATCGTCGTTTCGACCGTCGCGCTGCTCGTCGCTCTCGCCGTGGCTCCACTGGCCGCGGATGCGCGGTCCGATGCCAAACAGCAGGTCGAGTTCGGCATTCTCGCCGCGAAGCGTGGTTTGTGGAGGGAGGCGATCTTCCGGTGGGAGCGCGCGGCGAAGATTGATCCCGGCTACGCGGCGGCGCACAATAACCTCGCGATTGCGTATGAGCTCGAGGGCGAGCTCATGAAGGCGCGCGTGGCCTACGAGCGGGCGCTGGAGCTCGAGCCCGACAACGAGATGATCAAGCAGAACTACGAGCTGTTCAGGGAAATCAATGACCGCCAGAGTCGCTAGCACGCTCGGTAGTCTCGCGTTGCTTCTCCTGGTTGCCGCCTGCGCGAAGTCGTTCGAGATCCCGATCGAGACGCCGATCAAGCCAAAACTGGATACGTCGCCCTTTCAGCGCGTCCTCGTCGCCGGATTCATCGCCGGAGGTACCGACGACGTGGACGGCAACCTCGAGACGACGCGGCTGCTCCGCAGCCAGCTGCGCACCAAGTCCCAGCTTCGCGTGATCGACTCCGATGCCCTTCCGCTGGTCGAGGTCGCCAACGAGGGGCGCGACGCGCCGGCCGACGCTCCTCCGCCCCCGATCAAGGAAGAGAAAGATCTCGAAGGCTACGAGCACGTCTTCGCCAACGCCGAGTACTGGAAGCGGATCGGCGAGGAACACCAGGAGCCGCTGATCGTCACGGGCACCGTGCTGTTCACGACCATGCAGCGCAACGGCGTCGTGCAGCAGAACCGCGAAGTGTACGATTCGTTCGGCCGCCGCAGCGTGGTGCCGGTCCGGATGTTCGTCGAGCGCAAGGGGTTCAGCCTCGACGGTCGCTTCATCTTCATCGACGGACGAAGCGGCGCGAGGCTCCATACAGAAAACTTCAACGAACAGATCCTGTACAACGCCAACCAGACGACGCCGGCGCTCTCGTCCTATTTCGAGCTGATGGACCGGCTGATTCCGGCGTTTCTCAGCACGCTCAGCAGCCAGAAGATCAAGGGCACGCGCTTCCTGCTGCAGTAGCACGTCCTGGCCTGGTGAGGCCCCGCTGCCTTGCCGGCGCGTTGCCGGATCTGTTAGTCTCAATAGGTTGTGCCGCCACCGGCGGCCCGTGCTGTGAGGTGCCCGTGTACGCGATTGTTCAGGCCCGTGGCCAACAACTCAAACTGACTCCCGGCGCCGTCATCGAAGTCGCTGGAACGGCGGGCGAACCGGGAGCGGCGTTCACCTTCGATCAGGTTCTTCTGGTGGAAGGGGACGCGGGCGAGATCGTCGCCGGCTCTCCCTACGTGGCCAACGCGAAGGTCGTCGGCGTCGTGGACGGCGAGGCGCGCGGCCCGAAGCTCCGCGTGTTCAAGAAGAAGCGGCGCAAGGGTTTTCGCAAGACGCGCGGACATCGCAGCACGTTCACGCGCGTCCGGATCACAGAGATACTGACCTGAGTCAAGGCTCAAGGCGTAAGGCGTAAGGATCAACCTATGGCTCATAAGAAAGGTCAAGGAAGCTCACGCAACGGACGCGACAGCAACTCGCAGCGTCTCGGCGTGAAGCGGCACGATGGGAACGTCGTGACGGGCGGGTCGATCCTCGTCAGGCAGAAGGGGCGCCGCTTCGAGCCCGGGCTCAACGTCGGGCTCGGCAAGGATCACACGCTCTATGCCAAGGTTGCCGGTAAGGTGCGCTTCGAAGACCACGGCCAGCACGGGCGACGGATCTCGGTGATTCCCGTACAGTAGGCCTCAGGAATCAGGGCTCAGGCCTCAGGGCTGTCGCAGGCCTCAGGCACCACCTGAGCCCTGGCCCTGGGCCCTGAGCCCTATGTTTGTCGATGAGGTCGACATCCACGTCATCGCCGGATCCGGCGGCAACGGCTGCCTGAGTTTTCGCCGCGAGAAGTACGTCCCGCGTGGCGGTCCTGACGGCGGCGACGGAGGCGCGGGCGGCTCGGTCTACGTCGTCGCGGTAGCCACGAAGAACACGCTCATCGACTTCCGCTTTCATCCAGACTTCAAGGCGCGCCGCGGCCGGCACGGGCAAGGCGCGAACCGGACCGGACAGACCGCGCCGGACCTCGAGATCGGAGTGCCGGTCGGCACGCTCGTGCACGACAAACACGCCGAGGGCCTGCGGCTGCTCGCCGACCTCTCGGGGGAAGGTGATCGCGTGCTCGTCGCGCGCGGCGGACGCGGCGGGCGCGGCAACGCGCGCTTCGTCTCGTCCACCAACAGGGCGCCGCGACGCATCGAGCCCGGCGAGGGCGGCGAGGAGAAGTTCCTCCACCTGGAGCTGAAGCTGCTGGCCGACGTCGGCCTGGTCGGCTTTCCCAACGCCGGCAAATCGACGTTGATCTCGCGCGTGTCGGCGGCCCACCCCAAGATCGCCGACTACCCGTTCACCACGCTCACGCCGAACCTGGGTGTCGTGACGCTCAGCGACGATCGCAGCTTCGTGGTGGCGGACGTCCCGGGGCTCATCGAAGGCGCACACGAGGGACACGGTCTCGGCGACCGGTTCCTCCGGCACGTCGAACGTACGAAGGTGCTCATTCACCTGGTGGACGTCTCGGGCGCGTCGGGCCGAGACCCGGTGGAGGACTTCGACACGATCCAGCGGGAGCTGCTGCTGTTCGACCCGGCGGTCGCCGCGAAACCCCAGATCGTCGCGGCGAACAAGATCGACGCGCTCGACGATCCGGCGCGCCTCGAACGGCTGAAGCGGCACGTGAAGGCGAAGAAGCTCCAGCTGATTCCTGTATCCGGCGTGCGGGGTGATGGCCTTGCGGAGCTGCTCGAAGCCGCGTGGCGGCAGATCGCCCTCGCGAGGGTCGCCCGCGTCGAACACGAAGAGCCCGAACCAGACGCGGTCGATCTGATCACGCCGGCGCGCCGGCGGCGCGACGCATGAGCGCGGCTCGCAGGCTCGGGATACTCGGCGGCACATTCGATCCGATTCACTTCGGCCACATCGATGCCGCCGAAGCGGCGCGCACGTCGCTGCACCTGGACGAGGTCCTCCTGATTCCCTCGCACGATCCGCCTCACCGCAGCAGCCCTCCTCGAGTATCGGCCTTTCACCGCTTCGCGCTCGTGGCTCTGGCTATCGAGGACCGTCCCGCGTATCGTGTGTCGGACATGGAGCTCGAACGCGCACGCCCGTCACTGACGGCCCCGACGCTGCGCGCGCTGCACGGCGAGGGGTGGCGGCCTTCGCAGCTTTTCTTCATTCTCGGCGCCGATGCGTTTGCAGAAATTGCCAGCTGGAGCGAGTTCCCGGGAGTGCTGGACGGCGCCCACTTCGTCGTGATCGCGAGGCCGGGCACCACGCTCGAGGCGGTCTCGGCGCGCACGCCCTCGCTCGCCACGCGCATGCAGGGCGCGCAGGCCGGGGTCCCCGGAGACGGGAACACTCGAATCGTTCTTCTCGAAGCGCGCACGCGCGATATCTCCTCCACCACAATCCGCGCGCGCCTTGCGGGTCGTCAGCCCATCGACGACCTGGTGCCGGCGGGCGTGGCCAGGCACATCACGGCCCACCATCTCTACGAAGCGGTAGGCGGCTTGCATGGCGGACACTAGGGCGCGTGGGGCGAGTCGGGAGACCAAGGCCGGACCGACCAGGCCTCGCTTGCCCAAGGCGGTGGCCGCGGCCATCGGCGCCGTCCGCGACAAGAAGGCGGAGGACGTCGTCGTGCTCGATCTGCGCAAGACCGGCGCCTTCACCGACTTCTTCGTCATCTGCACGGGAGGCAATCCCCGGCAGATGACGGCGATCGCGGACTCGGTGCAGGACTCGCTCAAGCAGACGCTCGGCGAGCGCCCGACCCTGGCCGAAGGGATCGACAGGTCGGAATGGATTCTGCTCGACTACTTCAACTTCGTCGTCCACATCTTCAGCAGGGAGCGCCGCACGTTCTACGGCCTCGAGCGGCTCTGGGGCAACGCCGCACGCCACGAATTCGACAACGAGAAAAAGTAGCCACGAAGAATCTGGCCACGAAGAACACGGAGGCAAATTGTGTTGCTTCGTGACCTTCGTGGCTTGGATCTTCGTGCGCCTCGTGGCCTGCTGACCGACGCCGCCGATGCGCTGCTCGCGGCGCTGTTTGCCCCCTGCTGCGCCGCCTGCTCAAATCCGCTCGAGAGGCCGACGAGGGGACCGGTGTGTGACGCATGCTGGGCGGCCGTCGCCCTCGTCAGACCGCCTTTCTGCCGAACCTGCGGAAGCATGCTGGCGTCGTGGAGGACGCTCGACGGGGCCGCGGGCCTGTGCCCCCTCTGCCGCCGG